>CAZGRB010000345.1:0-1000 GCA_964527695.1 uncultured Ruminiclostridium sp. | reverse complement strand
CTGCGGAAATTGCCTGTGTACTGAAAAACGGCTGTTTTATCACAGAAAAGGATACATTTACAAAAACAGTAGCAGGAATAACAAACGGTGCAGTCATCGGATACAAATATTTCGATTTTGGCGAGGATTTTTCAAGTAAGTCTATGCTATTCAGTGCCAGTGTTGTAGGAATGGGATGTAACTGCATTATGCATATTCTTATTGACAGCGATACGGACGGTGAAGAGATCGGTCAACTTGAAATAGGCACAAATGGCGGCACTATCAGTACAAAAGTAAAAAATGTAACCGGCAGACACTCATTGTTCTTTGTGGCAGAATCCACTTACGATGGCTGGATCGGCGAAATGCTTAAAGGACGGCATCTTTTTGAACTGACTTCGTTTGTGTTCAGTAAATAAAACAAAAAATATTTATTTTTATCTGCGTTTCCCTCCCTTTAGGTAAAATATGCGGACCTTCAAACGGGTTCGCATATTTTATATACTAATTACAATACCTTGCTGAAATGAAAGATTTTGAACGCAGAAGTAATCGTTGGACGGCTGCGTATGCCGCTGCTGTGACAGCGTTGCAATTGAAGCTTACAGAGCCTTCATCTGTCACTATTGTAAAATACATTTGTATAGTAGAAAAGCACTGCCGTTATTCAGCGTCACCTGAAATCAGCCCTCTCTGCAATAGTTCAGCGATATAAACCCCTCCATAGGTGCAACCTGCTGATAACAGCTAGAGAATTGTAGGAAAGCGTAATCCCCGAAAAGGTCTCCAGACAGCGCATACTGCCCTCGCCTGTTTCATTTTTTATTACCATAACGGAGGATTTATCTGTATCTACCTGTTCCTTGAAAGAATATCCCTGAAACGCAGGGTCGCTCATTAAAATCATTATATCACCTTTTCCACGGAATACAGCGGTTTACTTTCTTTTTATATTCTATGTACTCATTGCCGCAGATTTCTTCCAGCCATTTCTCCTCGGTATTTATCACAAGCACGG
>CAZGRB010000344.1:0-1032 GCA_964527695.1 uncultured Ruminiclostridium sp. | reverse complement strand
CAAGAAAGGCTGAACAATTATGGCTAAAGTAGTAAAATTCGGCGGCAGTTCCCTTGCTGACGCAAATCAGTTCCGCAAGGTTGCGGATATCATCAAGAGCGACAAGGAACGCAGATATGTAGTTCCCAGCGCACCCGGCAAGCGTTACAGCGACGATATCAAGGTTACAGATATGCTTTATACCTGCTATGACGAGGTTTGCGCAGGCAAGAACGCTATCACAGCTTTCGCTCCCATTGCAGAACGCTTCAACGGCATTATCTCGGACTTAGGTCTTACAATTTCCCTTGATGAGGAATATGCAGAAATTATGGAAAATTTCCGTAAGCAGGCAGGTAAGGACTATGCGGCAAGCCGCGGCGAATACCTTAACGGTATCATTCTCGCAAACTACCTCGGCTTCCAGTTCGTTGACGCCGCTAAGGGTATTTTCTTCGGCAGAAACGGCGAATTTGACGCTGACCTTACAGACGCTACACTTTCCGCTATCCTTGAGGGCTACGACTGCGCGGTAATCCCCGGCTTCTACGGCGCACGCCCCGACGGTACAATCAAGACCTTCTCCAGAGGCGGAAGCGACTTTACAGGCTCTATCGTTGCAAAGGCTATCGGCGCTGATCTTTACGAAAACTGGACAGATACTCCCGGTGTTGCGGTTGCTGACCCCAGAATCGTTGACAACCCCAAGTATATTGACGTTATCACATACAGAGAGCTTCGTGAGCTTTCCTACATGGGCTTCTCTGTTTTCCATCAGGACGCCGTGTTCCCCGTAAGAAATGCACGTATACCGATTAATATCAAGAATACAAACGACCCTGCGGCAAAGGGTACTATGATTGTTCCCGAAGCACCCGAGGGCAAGAACGAGCATATCATCACAGGTATCGCAGGCAAGAAGAATTTCAGCGCAATCTGCCTTGAAAAGGACGAAATGAACAGCGAAATCGGCTTCCTCCGCCGTATTCTTACACTTATGGAAACTGAAGGCATTGCTTTTGAGCATATCCCTACAGGTATCGACACAATGAA
>CAZGRB010000343.1:0-1041 GCA_964527695.1 uncultured Ruminiclostridium sp. | reverse complement strand
CTCACAAAAAAGCTGGGAACAAGAACGGTAACCGTTGTAAGTGTTTTTCTTACCGCAATTGCCCTATTCGGTTTCTCAACAGCAACCGAATTCTATCATCTGTGCCTGTGGGGTATTCCCTACGGTCTCGGTGCAGGAGCAATTGACGCTGCTCTCAACAACTACGTAGCGCTTCATTACAAATCAAAGCATATGAGCTGGCTTCATTGCTTCTGGGGAGTCGGCACTATAATAAGCCCATATGTAATGAGTTATGCTCTTACACACGCTGTCTGGACGGACGGCTACCGTACCATATCGTATATTCAGCTGGGAATTGCCGTAATTATGTTGCTTGCTCTGCCGTTATGGAAAATCAACAAGGCAAAAAGTGCCGCTGCAGAAAGCGCACCTGTTCTGGGCTTACGAGGTTCATTGAAAATAAAGGGTGTACCGACTCTGCTGCTGGGCTTTCTTGCCTACTGCGCTGCCGAATCCACTACAACCCTATGGGCAAGCAGTTATCTTGAAATAGCAAGGGGCGCTTCAAAGGAAGAGGCGGCAGCCTTCGGCTCGCTTGTCTTTATAGGAATTACCGCAGGACGGTTTCTGTCAGGTTTTGTTACAGACAGAATTGGTGATAACAGAATGATACGGACAGGCACAGCTGTTGCCATACTGGGCACGCTTTTAGTTGCTGTGCCCGTTAAAGCTGTTACTGTTACAGGATTTATTATTATCGGAATCGGCTGTGCGCCTGTCTACCCCTGTATGATTCACTCCACTCCGTCTAATTTCGGAGCTGAAAATTCACAGGGAATTATCGGGACACAGATGGCAAGCGCTTATGTAGGTACAACCTTTATGCCGCCGCTTTTCGGACTTATCGCAAACCATGTAAGCATATATCTTTTACCGCTTTATTCCGCATTTTTCCTTGTACTTCTAATTATAATGATTTCCAGAACCGAAAGAATATGTAAAAGCTGAAAGGCATAGCCTTTCAGCTGTCAGATTGTCGAAAAAGTTATTTTTCGACAATCTGACAGCCTTCGAGAGGCA
>CAZGRB010000342.1:0-1046 GCA_964527695.1 uncultured Ruminiclostridium sp. | reverse complement strand
ATACTCAGGTCAGTAGGGTTTTCATCATACGCATAAAGCGTGAGCACGCTTCTTGCAAGAGTGTTCATAATATCATTGCTGGGGCATTTCATAACAATGTCACGGACGAATGACGAGGGAAGCTGCCTGTAATCGGCAATGAGGCTTGTAAAATTATCAAGCTCGGTCTTATCGGGGAGATTTCCGAAAAGGAGAAGATATATTGTTTCTTCAAAGCCGAAGCGTCTGTCGCTCATAAAGCCTCTGATAAGGTCGTTTATATTATATCCTCTGTAATAAAGCTCGCCGTCGCAGGGAACAAGCTCACCGTTTACCTCTTTTTTTGATACAATTTCCGAAATATCCGTAAGGCCC
Source organism: uncultured Ruminiclostridium sp. (assembly GCA_964527695.1). Classification (GTDB taxonomy): domain Bacteria; phylum Bacillota; class Clostridia; order Oscillospirales; family Ruminococcaceae; genus Ruminiclostridium_E. The sequence continues at coordinate 692 of CAZGRB010000342.1, read as the reverse complement.
GTAAGCACACCCTTACCGTTAAGGTCACGGAGTCCGCAGAAGACGTTATGCTCGGAATACAGTTCGGGGGCGATATTGCTGTTATCTTTGCAATGCGCCGCAAGACGTTCAAGCTCTGGTGTTACATGGGAAAAGGCGTAGTGTTTAGCCATATCGTACCTCCTGAAAAAGAATATTTCTACTATTATAACATATTACAGAAAAAAATGCAAGTTTTTATACACAAAAATTCATTTTTTCACACATTGTCATATGATGTTGAACAATTCAATTACAACTTAAAAAATTGTCACCCATATTTCACAGAAGCAGAGTATTATAAAGCAAACAAAAACACGCACAGCGTGTCCGTTATACAGAAGTTTTGATTTGTGCCGTTGTGTTTGTTCGGCAACCCCGTAATATAAGGAGTTTTATGAAAATAAGAAGCATTTTTACCGCCCTTGCGGTTACTGTATCAATGAGCGGCTGCAATGTACAGCAGACAGAGGTCAGCACATCTGCATTTAATACAATTGTGGCAGAAAATGAAGGACTAAGCAGTCAGGATATTCTGGATGAGACTGAAGTGTTTTCAAACGAATGCAGTATAACCCTCGGCAGCACCATTTCCATAAACGGAAGCGGTGCATGGATAGACGACGGCTGTATAACAATTAATGAAAACGGAGTCTATACCGTTACAGGAGAAA
>CAZGRB010000341.1:0-1076 GCA_964527695.1 uncultured Ruminiclostridium sp. | reverse complement strand
CGCCCAACATCACAGGTCAGCTCCATATGGGTCATGCCCTTGACAACACCTTACAGGATATCATTATCCGTACAAAGCGTATGCAGGGTTATGCCGCATTATGGCTTCCAGGCACAGACCACGCTTCTATTGCTACCGAAGCAAAGATTGTTGCGGCTATGAAGGAGGACGGCGTAACAAAGGATGATATCGGCCGTGACGGCTTCTTAGAGAGAGCATGGGAATGGAAGAGAGTTTACGGCGGACGTATCGTTGAACAGCTTAAGAAGCTGGGCTCTTCCTGCGACTGGGACAGAGAAAGATTTACTCTTGACGATGGCTGCTCCAAGGCAGTTCAGAAGGTATTTATCGACCTTTACAAGAAGGGGCTTATCTACCACGGCGAGCGTATCATCAACTGGTGCCCCAACTGTAAGACATCTATTTCCGATATCGAATGTGAATACGAAGAACAGGCAGGCTCTTTCTGGCATATCAACTATCCTCTTGCTGACGGAAGCGGTTATGTTCAGATTGCTACAACACGTCCCGAAACACTCCTCGGCGATACTGCCGTTGCTGTTCACCCCAAGGACGAACGCTACAAGAATATCGTAGGCAAGATGGTTAAGCTCCCTCTTACAGACAGAGAAATTCCCGTTGTTGCTGACGAATATGTTGAAATGGACTTCGGTACAGGCGTAGTTAAAATTACTCCTGCACATGACCCTAACGACTACGAAGTGGGCTTACGCCACAACTTACCCGTACTTAACGTAATGAACGACGACGCTACCATTAATAAGGAATACGGCGGAAAGTACGCAGGTATGGACAGATACGAAGCAAGAAAGGCTATGGTTGCCGATTTAGAGGCTCTCGGTCTTCTCGTTAAGGTTGAGGAACACGTACACAATGTCGGTACCTGCCAGCGCTGTCATACCGTAGTTGAGCCTAAATGCTCAAAGCAGTGGTTCGTTAAGATGAAGGAGCTTGCCCGGCCCGCAATCGACGTTGTTAAGAGCGGCGAGCTTAAGTATGTTCCCCAGCGCTTCGAAAACGGATACTTACATTGGATGGAAAACATCCGCGACTGG
>CAZGRB010000340.1:0-1088 GCA_964527695.1 uncultured Ruminiclostridium sp. | reverse complement strand
GGAGGCAAAAATGGATAAAATAAGTATTTCTCCCGACTGGGTGTTCAGTCCCCAGCCTATGTATATTGTCGGCACAAAAAACGAGGACGGCACGCCGAATTTCTGTATCATCACATGGCTTGGCTTTTCATTTGATAGTGGCCCTTGCCTTATGATGACAGTAGGCGGAACAAAGCTTACAAAAACAAACATACTGCGTGAAAAGAAATTCTCCGCAAATATGATTACTGAGGACAACCTTTGGTTAGCGGATTATTTTGGCTGTACAAACGGCGAGGACGGCGAGAAAAATGCTGTTAAGTACGGGTACAAATGGGGACAATCAGTTGATGTGCCGATAATTGACGAATGTCATTGGTCTTATGAATGTGAGGTTACGAAGGTAATAGAATTAGACGGTGCTCACTTGTTTTTAGCGGCAATCAAGAATATACAGATAGACAAAGAGTATGCAGGTATGGATATGAAGAAGATTGATTTAACGAAAATCCGCCCTGCAATTTATGCACCGTACAATTATTTCTCCATAGGCGATAAGTTAGGCGAAATGGGAGAATGGAAAAAGCATTTATCAGACGAGGTGGATATCTGAAATGGACATCTTATTCAAAAACGATGACTTCGTTTTTTCATACAGAGTCGGCGGTATTCTTATTCACAACAATAAAATTCTGCTGCAGCGTCCTGAAAATGACGACTATTCAATTATAGGCGGTCATATTGCAAGTATGGAAACAAGTGTGGAAACGCTGAAAAGGGAATTTGAAGAAGAACTGAACGCAAAAATCGAAGTGGATAATTTAATGGCAATAGGCGAGATATATTTTCCTTGGGGAAATAAGCCCTGTCACCAGATATGTCTGTACTATAACGTACATCTGATTGATAACAGTATTCCACTTGACGGCATTTTTCACGGGTATGACGAGCTTGATAATGAAAGAATTGACCTTGATTTTTGCTGGGTGCCTTTAGAGGATTTAAGGAACGGTGCTGTCGTTTATCCTTTGGAGTTGATACCCCATATAGTTAATCCGAAAAATCAGATTGTACATTTTGTTTCAAGGCAGGTCTGATTAGTGTTGCAT
>CAZGRB010000339.1:0-1099 GCA_964527695.1 uncultured Ruminiclostridium sp. | reverse complement strand
CCCCACGAGTTTTCAGGAGGTATGCGTCAGCGTGTAATGATTGCCATGGCGCTTGCTTGTGAGCCTGATATTCTTATTGCTGATGAGCCTACAACAGCTCTTGACGTTACAATCCAGGCGCAGATTCTTGACCTTATCAAAGACTTGCAGAAGCAGCTTGGTATGTCCGTAATGCTTATTACACACGACCTCGGCGTAGTTGCTGAGATGTGCGATGAAGTAATTGTTATGTATGCAGGTCAGGTATGTGAACGCGGTACAGCCGACGAAATCTTCTATAATCCCAAGCATGAATATACAAAGGGACTTATCCGTTCAATTCCTACAGCAAGTGATGATGACCACCGTCTTGAACCTATCGGCGGTACACCTGTTGATCTCTTAAATATGCCTGATGGCTGTCCTTTTGCTCCCAGATGTGATAATGCAATGAAGGTCTGCCTCACACATAAGGCAAAGGAAATGATGATAAATGACTGTCATGCGGCAAGCTGCTGGCACAATTTCAAGGAAGCAATTGCTGAAGGCAGAATGACAGAAAAAGAAGTGGAGGAGATGTATAAAGATGAGTGAATCAAAAAATCTTCTCGAGGTAAAGCACCTCAAGCAGTACTTTGACGTACCCAACGGCTTTATGAGTACTCTGAAGCTTAAAGCTGTTGATGATGTTACCTTTGATATCAAGGAGGGTGAAACTCTTGGTATGGTAGGCGAGTCGGGCTGTGGTAAAACTACTGTCGGCAGAACAATTCTCCACCTTTACAAGCCTACAGCAGGTGAAGTGTGGTTTGACGGTCAGCTTATCAAGGACAAGAAATCAATCAATGATTTCCGCAAGAAAGCTCAGATGGTTTTCCAGGACCCTTATTCTTCCCTTGACCCCCGTATGACTGTAAGCGATATTATCGGTGAACCTCTTGATGTTCATAAGTTATATCAGAACAAGAAAGAGCGTGAAGAAAAGATTCAGTATCTTATGGATCTTGTAGGTCTTCCCAATGAACACGCTACCCGTTATGCACATGAGTTCTCAGGCGGTCAGCGTCAGAGAATCGGTATTGCCCGCGCGCTTGCGGTAGACCCCAAGTTTATTGTTTGC
>CAZGRB010000338.1:0-1106 GCA_964527695.1 uncultured Ruminiclostridium sp. | reverse complement strand
ACATCCTTTGTCTTTTCCTCGTCCTGATAGTAGCCGAGGAATAAGCCGCAGGGAGATTTCTTGCTTGTTCTGATACAGATTTCACCTGTTTCACCGTTCTTGCATTCCTCGCCTTCGGTGTTGAGAAGTACAACATCATAAAGGGGAGTAGGTTTACCCATTGAGCCGATTTTGGGAGTTGTACCAACAAGGTTTGCAATGGAAAGTGTGGTTTCTGTCTGACCGAAGCCTTCCATAATCTTTAAGCCTGTCGCCTTGTAGAACTGGTGATATACTTCGGGGTTGAGGGCTTCGCCTGCTGTTGTTGCATATTCAATGGAAGAAAGGTCGTACTTGCTTAAATCTTCCTTGATGAAAAAGCGGTACATTGTAGGCGGTGCGCAGAAGGTTGTGATGTTGTATTTCTTGAACATGGGGAGAATTTCATCGGAGTTGAAGCGGTCAAAGTCATATGTGAATACAGCCGCTTCGCAGAGCCACTGACCATAGAGCTTGCCCCAGAGAGCCTTACCCCAGCCTGTATCGGAAATTGTGAAATGTAAGCCGTCGGGATTTACGTTATGCCAGTACTTTGCGGTGATATAATGACCGAGAGCATATTTGTAGGAGTGAGTTGCAATTTTGGGGTAACCTGTTGTACCTGATGTGAAGAACATAAGCATGGGGTCATCACCGCAGGGAGTGTCGTTCTTTCTGTTGTAAACATCGCTGCAGAGTGCCATTTCGCTGTTGAAATCAGACCAGCCTGCTTTCTTTTCGCCTACGGAAATCTTTTTGATGTCAGGGAATTCCTTGCAGGCAAGCTCAACCTGATTTGCAACATCACCGTCAGATGTGCAGACAACTGCGGAAACGCCTGCAGCCTTGAAGCGGTAGGTAAGGTCGTGTTCAACCAGCTGGTTTGTTGCAGGAATTACAATAGCGCCGATTTTGTGGAGAGCTAAGATGCTGAACCAGAATTGGTAATGACGCTTTAAGATGAGCATTACACGGTCACCCTTCTTGATTCCCATGGATTCAAAGTAGTTGGCGGTCATATTGCTGTAACGCTTCATATCCTTGAAGGAAAAGCGGTGTTCGCTCATATCGTTGCCTACCCACATCAT
>CAZGRB010000337.1:0-1126 GCA_964527695.1 uncultured Ruminiclostridium sp. | reverse complement strand
GAATCCTATTTCAGAAAACACCCGTCGCTGCATTATTTATGCAAGAAAGGCATAAGTAATATGGCAGTATCATTTTATAATGGACAACTTCAGATAATCTATAAGGGCGAAGAATACAGGATAAAGCTGACAGATATTGAGTACATCGAAGCGAATGAATGGCTTTGCAAGATTTTTACCGCTGATAAGGATTATATGTGTGCAGTACGTTTCGGAAAACTGTGTTATCGGCTATCTGAATATGGTTTTTTACGTTGTCACAAAGGTTATGCTGTAAACATTTGTCAGGTCAAAGAATCTACTTCAATAAGGATTACGCTTACAAGCGGTAGAATAATACCTATAGGCAGAGCATATAAAAACAGGGTAATGGATTTCTTGCAATAATCATCTTGAAAATTTATCAGCTTTAATCAGCAACTGTCAAAACAGAGATAAAACAGCTCTGTAATGCGGATATAAGTTACCCAAGCGATAATCGCTCCACGGACAATAAGCAAAAATACCTCCCTGTATCACAGGGAGGTGTTTCAGCCTGTCGATAAACCCACGCACCGCAAAAATGCAGTTTATCAGATTTTTGCAGTGCGAAAATTAAAAAGCTTATACAAAAGTTTTGCCAAGCCGCATAAACGGCTTGGCAAAAGCATTTTTTCTTACTTCGTCAAAAGACCCTCAACGTACCCTCGTACGCTTATCGGGTCTTTTTCCTCGTCTGCGTGTGCCTCTCGAAGGCTGTCAGATTGTCGAAAAATAACTTTTTCTACAATCTGAAATACCTCCCTGTGATACAGGGAGGTATTTGTTTATATTATCCTTGTTATTGTACAGAATGAAGAAGCTTTTTAAGGTCATCCTCGGGAGTGGAAACAGGAGCTATATTATAATTTTCAACAAGGAAATTCAGCACATTCGGTGAAATAAATGCAGGAAGTGAGGGCCCGAGAAGAATATTTTTTATTCCAAGGTGCAGGAGCGTCAGCAGAATACATACGGCTTTCTGTTCATACCATGAAAGCACCATGGAAAGCGGCAGTTCGTTTACTGTACAGCCGAATGTCTCCGAAAGCGCAACTGCAACCTTTATTGCACTATATGCGTCGTTACACTGTCCCATATCCATAAT
>CAZGRB010000336.1:0-1128 GCA_964527695.1 uncultured Ruminiclostridium sp. | reverse complement strand
CCACTGTATTGCCGTGAGAGCCTATTTCAAGGAGAAGAGAGCCTGTTGTGGTGTGCTGATTGTAATGGCAGTACTGAAAAAGCACAGGTCTTGTAAGACTGGGATAATTCATTTCCATTGCTTGCTGAAAGGCGCATGCAAAATGAAAATTTTCAAGATAATCGGGTATTCCGTATGTACCGTCATCAGCAGCTGATATTATCATAACCTGTGCTGCCTTTTCACCGTTGATTTCAGTAACTGCGCTTACCCTGCTGCCGTTATCCTCTATCGCATCCCTGTGTATGTCAAGTACTATTTTAATTGACGGATATTCAGTCAGTATTTCTTCTACCGTTTCAAGGCTTCTTGCATACGCTCCCGTATATTGCTCATCGTGAATTGTACCGTCATGTATCACCGAAATTCCTGCTGCTGCCAGTTCCTCAGCAATTGCTGCACCAACAGCAACTACACCGTTTGCAGGGTCAGAGGAACGACTTGTGTATTCGCTGTCAAAATAGCTTTTTTCGGTTATTTCATAGCTTTCCGTAGTGTGAGTGTGCATAATCAGCACTTGTGGTTCTTCGGAATAAAGTTCAATGCTTATATTATGAGGAACTGATGACTCATTTTCAACAAATTCATTGGATAAATCAGTGCAGTTGCGAATCTGCCCCCCATATGTCAGATCAATGAATTCTTCGCCCAGACTTCCGTCGTAGGTCGTTTCACAGATTTCGCCGCTGTTATCATCAAAAACAGACAAATCCTCATATTCTTCCGATATATTTCTGTTAAGAAGAATTGCTTCACCGGTTTCAGCAGGCTGCACCTCGGTGCTCTGCAGCGTATCAACATTTATCTGCGGGATATAAAGCATAAGATTACCGTTATTTACATCTCCGTCTGCGGATGAATGCTTTATCAGTACTTCTGAATATTTTGCAGCCTCTGTCATATATTTGTATGCATCGGGCAGAATTTCCGCAACCACAACGGCTGCCAGCGGTACAGAAATCGCAGTTACAACTGCAGTCAGCACTATTATACTCCTGTTTTTAACGGTTGTCTTTATTATTCTCATGCTTGAATTTCCTTTCTACTATAATAAATTTAGACGTTAAATCCATGACAAGCCAGCCATGG
>CAZGRB010000335.1:0-1156 GCA_964527695.1 uncultured Ruminiclostridium sp. | reverse complement strand
ACCATGGCTGGCTTGTCATGGATTTAACGTCTAAATTTATTATAGTAGAAAGGAATAAAAACTATGGCTACACAGCCCATTCTTGCAACCCTCAGCCTTCTTTACAAGGAAGAGGCACTTACTGCGCAGAAAGCGCGCTACGAAAAGGCAATTTCAGGCTATAAGGAGTATTTCGCTTCCGAGGGCGATGAAATCCGTATTTTCTCCGCACCGGGCAGAACCGAGGTAGGCGGCAACCATACCGACCACAACTGCGGTAAGGTTCTTGCGGCAAGCGTTGATATGGATATTATTGCAATAGTTGAACCTATTGACGAGCCTGTAGTGGCTATAAAGTCAGAGGGCTTTGACGAAAGCAGAATTTTACTGGACGAGCTTGATGTGGTTGAAAGTGAAAAGAATTCAACCCCCGCACTTATCCGCGGCGTTGCAAAGGGGCTTAAGTCCAGAGGCTTTAAAATCGGCGGCTTCAAGGCTTATGCAACCTCGAACGTTCTCAAGGGCTCTGGTCTTTCTTCTTCTGCGGCTTTTGAAGTTCTCGTGGGTACAATCTTCTCTTATCTTTACAACGAGGGCAAGGTAAGTCCTATAAAGATTGCACAGATTTCCCAGTATGCGGAAAACGTCTATTTCGGCAAGCCCAGCGGTCTTATGGATCAGATGGCGTGCTCCGTGGGCGGATTTGTTGCAATTGATTTCAAGGACGTTGAAAGTCCCATTATTGAAAATGTAAACGTTGACTTTGATTCCTTCGGACATGCTCTCTGTATAATTGACACAAAGGGCGACCACGCTGACCTTACTCCCGATTATGCGGCAATTCCTGCCGAGATGAAGGCGATTGCAAACTACTTCTCTGTTCCTGAGCTTCGTCATCTCTGCAAGCACGACATCATTCTCAATATCAATGTTCTCCGTAACAATTTCGGTGACCGTGCAGTTCTCCGTGCGCTTCACTTCTTTGAAGAAAACAAGCGTGTTGAAAAGCTTGTGAACGCTCTCAAAAGAAATGATTTTCAGGCTTTCCTTGACTCCATAAACGAAAGCGGCAACAGCTCCTACAAGTACTTACAGAATGTATTTTCCAGCAGTCATGTGGAACAGCAGGACTTGGATGTTGTGATCCCCCGAAACCCTGTTCCCAAGGGCAAACGCG
>CAZGRB010000334.1:0-1185 GCA_964527695.1 uncultured Ruminiclostridium sp. | reverse complement strand
GGCGGACCCGGTGCTGTATTCTGGATGTGGCTTGCGGCATTTTTCGGAATGATGACAAATTTTGCAGAAAATGTTCTTGGAATATACTACCGCAGAAAAAATGAAAAAGGCGAATGGTCAGGCGGTGCTATGTACTATCTCCGTGACGGTCTCGGAAAATACAAGGGTTGTAAAACCATAGGCAGGGTTTTAGCAGTTGCCTTTTCAATCTGCACAATTCTCGCTTCCTTCGGTATCGGCAATATCGGCCAGATAAATAAAATCACCATAAACCTTGAATCAGCGTTTTTCGGCGGCGGCGAACAGTTTGGCTACGCTTTCGGCAATGTTAAGTGGACTTCCCTGATTATAGGCGCCGTGCTTATGCTTCTGACAGGGCTTGTGGTTTTCGGCGGACTTCAGAGAATAGCTGCAACTACCGAAAAGATTGTACCATTTATGGCAATCTTATACATAACAGGCTGTCTTGTTGCAGTATGCTTCAACATTGATAAAATCGGTCAGGTTTTCGCTTCTATCTTTAAATTCGCTTTCGGCGTTCCTGCAATTACAGGCGGTATCACAGGTATTGTTATCAGTAAGGTTATCACAGAGGGCTGTAAACGAGGCGTATTCTCCAACGAAGCAGGTCTTGGTTCTTCGGTTATGGTAAACTCCGCCTCCAGCACAAAGGAGCCTGTCGTTCAGGGTATGTGGGGCATTTTTCAGGTTTTTGCAGATACCATTGTAGTCTGCACAATGACAGCTATGGTTGTTCTCACCTCGGGAGCTATTGACCTTGAAACAGGCATGAGGATTGACCCCGACGCAGACGGCTCAACATTCGTGGCAGAGGCATTCGGCAACATATTCGGCGCTCCCGGCGAAATGTTCGTTGCGCTGTGTATTCTTATGTTTGCTTTCACAACTGTTCTCGGCTGGTCTCATTACGGTACAAAGGCTGTGGAATATCTTTTCGGCGTAAAAGCAGGAAAAATATACAAGATTATTTTTGTGCCCATGGTTATGGCAGGCGCACTTATGACCTCCAGCATTGCATGGGATATTTCCGATACATTCAACGGTATGATGATGATTCCCAACCTTATAGGCGTACTTGCACTTTCTCCTGTTGTGCTTGAAATTACAAAGAATTATATTGACCGTAAGGTTAAGGGCAAAAAGGATGTCGTACCGATTCTTTCA
>CAZGRB010000333.1:0-1194 GCA_964527695.1 uncultured Ruminiclostridium sp. | reverse complement strand
CCGCCGTGAGCGTGCGGTTGACGAGCTGCCTCAGGGTGCAGCAGGTAAGACAATTATGACCACCGAGCCGAAATTTGTCCCCGAGGAAGCAATCTCCATTCATCTTGACGACAACACCTTTATGAATGTTCGGCTTATTGACTGCGTGGGATATATTGTCCCAAGCTCAATCGGATATATTGAGAATGAACAGCCGAGAATGGTAATGACACCATGGTTTGATACGGAAATTCCCTTCAATATGGCGGCAGAGGTAGGTACGCAGAAGGTAATCAACGAACATTCAACCATAGGTCTTGTAATTACCACCGACGGCAGTATTTCAGACATTCCCCGTGAAGAATACGAGGAAGCGGAGGCACGGGTTGTAGAGGAGCTTAACGGCATCAATAAGCCCTTTGCCGTTGTACTCAACTGCAGAAATCCCGACAGCTCCGAAACAAAGGAGCTTGCACAACGCCTTTCAGAAAAATACGGAAAGCCTGTAATTCCTATTAATTGCCTTGAAATCGGCGAACAGGAAATCAAGGAAATCCTGACGGAAATCCTTTTACAGTTCCCTGTAAAGGAAATCGGAATTAAAATCCCACGCTGGCTTACGGTTCTTCCAAAAGACCACTGGCTTAAAAAGGAGATTTTCAGTTCTCTCCGTTCCTCGGCGGAAAGCATTACCTCAATTTCCGAAATAAAGGGTGTAACCTGCCGACTTTCCGACTGCGAATATATTTCAGGGTGCAATGTTGAGGAAATCGACCTTGGCAAGGGTGCAGGCTATGTAAGAATTGACGTAAAAAACGAGCTTTTCTATCAGATTCTCGGGGAGACGACAGGCTTACAGCTTCACGACGAGGGAGACCTGATGCCCTGTATGATAGAGCTTGCGGAAATCAAGCGGAAATACGAAAAGGTAAAGGCGGCACTGGACGAGGTTCAGGCAACAGGCTACGGCATTGTAATGCCCGACATCGACGAGCTTACCCTTGCAGAGCCCGAAATTGTAAAGCAGGGCGGAAAGTACGGTGTACGGCTCCGTGCGCAGGCTCCCTCAATCCATATGATGTCTGCAAATATCGAAACAGAGGTTTCCCCTGTTGTAGGCTCAGAACGGCAGAGTGAGGAATTGATCCACTATCTGTTAAAGGAATTTGAAGAAAACCCCACAAAAATCTGGGATTCGAATATTTTCGGCAAATC
>CAZGRB010000332.1:0-1210 GCA_964527695.1 uncultured Ruminiclostridium sp. | reverse complement strand
ATCATCATACACCAATCACTTAAAAAAGTCAATACATGAAAATAACCTGAGAAGCTGTTCTTCTCAGGTCTGCCTGCCGATAATCCACGCACCGCAAAAATGCAGTTCAGCGTTTTTTAGCAAGCACCTCTGGGTACTAACCTTAAATTGTCATATATTGTCAATTTCTCTCTTATCACAACTATTTTACATCACTTCTGCCCTGCAAAATAATGGTCACAGGAATAAAGATACTTTTCTTCAGATAGATGTATAGGTTTATTTGAAAAGATTCAGATAATATCTTTATTTAATTGACATACAATTCTATCCGTGTTATAATAGCACAAAAGGAGGGAGTTTATGAAAAACAAAGCAGGAAAAATAATTGCAGCTATACTCCTTTCAGGTGCTCTTGCCTTAGGAACAGCCCCTGAAATCAGTGCGGAAACCCTTAGCTCTGAAAATTGTTACATATATGCGGCCTTCGACGGCACAAGTGTAAGAACGGGACCAGGCACGGAGTATGACAAAATCGGCACCATTAAAGGTAACGGAAAGCTTACTTACATAGATGAAAAGCTGGATAAAAACTATATTCCATGGTATAAGGTAAGGTTTAAAAACGGTAAAGTAGGCTGGATTTCAAGTAATTATTCCAGAAGATACATAAAAGAATCTGCTCTCCCCGAAATAGAAAATACGGAGGAATTCATCTCAGACGGAACTGCTTACGGGAATATCTATGAACAGATTTGCGACTCCGCTGAAGAATACAATGCTATCGGTGTTCAGGTTGCCGTAATAAGAGGAAGTGACGGAAAAGCCTTTGATTTTGCATACGGCTGGGCAGATTACGGAACCCGTGAAATGACTGTGGACAGCAAGATGCGTTCCGCTTCTCTCAGTAAGGTTGCTACAGCAATATGTGCCGTAAAAATGGAGGAACAGGGCTTAGTGGATTTAGATAAGAATATCAAGAAATACTGGAAGATTGATATTCCTGCAAAAATATCCATCAAAACTCTCCTTACGCATACCTCAACCCTTTATAATCTGAGCTACAAGAATAGCATAGAGGAAACAATGGAGCAGCTTAAAGCCTCAGGAAGCTTTAACAAGGAAAAGACGCCCGGAAAATCTACTTCCTTTGAATATAACAATTATGCCTCCTCAGTAGCGGCTACTACTCTTGAATTAGCTTCAGGAATTCCTCTTGAGGAATATGCAA
>CAZGRB010000331.1:0-1213 GCA_964527695.1 uncultured Ruminiclostridium sp. | reverse complement strand
ATAACACAGCTACATTCAAGGCAACAGGCGCAGCTTACAAGGATATCCTTGCAGGTAAGGTTACAGTTGATGAAGCTTTAGCTTCCGGCGCACTTGTTGTTGACGGTGCAGACGGCTGTGCCGATATCCTTACATTCTTCGCTGCTAAGAAGCCTGCTGCAAAGAAGGCGCCTGCCAAGAAGGAAGCTGCAAAGGCTCCCGCAAAGAGGGAAGCAGCTCCTAAGGCTGCTGCAAAGGCTCCTGCAAAGAAGGAAGCTGCTGCAAAGGCTCCCGCAAAGAAGGAAGCGGCTCCTAAGGCTGCTGCAAAGGCTCCTGCAAAGAAGGAAGCTGCTGCAAAGGCTCCTGCGAAGAAGGAAACTGCTCCCAAGGCTGCAAAGGCTCCTGCAAAGAAGGCTGAAGCTCCTAAGGCTGCCGCAAAGACAGACGCTAAGGCTAAGAAGTAATTGATTAAAAATCCCACTGCACGGCAGTGGGATTTTTTAAGTTAAAGACTAACAGCGAAAAGTGAATAGCTAAAGTGAATAGCTGTGGTGCGCCTGCGGCGTATTTATGAATTTGCGCCCTCCGGGTGCTCCTTGACTTTTCACTCTTCATTTTTCACTTTTCGTCCGCATATAATATCCCAAATCATTTTCAGGAGGGATATGTTATGATATGTCGTTTTGAGGACCTGAAATGCAAAGAAATAATAAATATAAAAAGCGGACGCAAAATGGGTTATGCGGACGATATTGAGTTCGACACCTGTACCGCTAAGATATGCAAGCTTATAATCTACGGCAGAAACAGGTTCTTCGGGCTTTTCGGCAGGGAGGATGACTATGTGATATGCTGGAGCGATATTGAAATAATCGGCGAGGATACCATTTTAGTCAGCTGCGATTTTCCTAATGCACAAAAAAGCCCCCGTGCAGGCTTTAAAAGTTTGTTGAAATAGACGAAAAGAAAAATGTTGTAAAAACAGAGTCTTTATGTTATAATATTAAGGCTGACCTATAATGGCGGCAATCCACACGCAGGTATAAACCCCGTTGGTGCCTTTACGGCTTGGGGCAGTGAGCCTTGCGGAGGAAATATCAAAAAACCAGAAAACAGGAGGACACTACAATGGCAGTAGTATCAATGAAGCAGCTTCTTGAAGCAGGTGTTCACTTTGGCCACCAGACAAGACGCTGGAACCCGAAAATGGCTCCCTACATTTTCACAGAAAGAA
>CAZGRB010000330.1:0-1273 GCA_964527695.1 uncultured Ruminiclostridium sp. | reverse complement strand
GTTTTGGTTACAGCCGTAGTAGGCGGTATGTTTGAAAACCCCACGGTAACGTCAATCGTGAAAACAATCTCTATCGGCTCGCTTTGTGCCACAATATTGATTCTGTTTGTGCTACCCGGTGTTCTGGCAGCTTGCGATAAGATCGTGACTAAGAAGCGTGATAGGGTTGGCGACCAAGCAAAATAAATAATACTTTCTAACAACCTTAAAGGCGTCGCAGTAATGAACCGCCCCGGATTGTGCGGACAGCACAATCCGGGGCGGTTCAGAGTTTTTTTACTGCCTTTTGTATTTTTCTTGATTTTTAGAGGTGCGCCTTATATATTCTAGTATAATCAAGTGTGGGACAAGAACTGGTCTGAGTTCAAAACTTTCTTCGAATATCCGCAGAAAATCCGGAAGATAATATACACGACAAATGAGGTTGAAAGCTACCACAGAATGGTGTGGAAATTTACGAAAATCAAGGCTGTTTTCTCAATGGATGATTCTATCCGCAAGGTCATTTACATGAGCGCTGCGGAGATTTCAAAGAAGTAGACTATGTCTGTCAGAGATGGGGGACTGTATATTCTCAATTTACAAATTTCTTTGAGGATAGGTTTGCAGCCTGACGGCTGATGAGTGCTCTGCCATCAAACTCCCGAGGGTTATTCGCTTTGAAGTTACCAGTGAAAAATGAAAATCAGCGATATTTTCTACCGCTGATTTTCACTGTATATCTTGCAGTACGCATCGGGTCGCTCCTTAGCGTTACCCTATTTGACTGCATTTTTAGTATTAGTTTATTTTTACGGGTTAATTTCATTTACACAGTTTATTTTTCGAAACCGACGAAACTCAGGCTTGTGAGTGTTCTTCTTTTTGTGTCTGTTTGAAACTTAGAGAAAGCTACTGTTTTCTACCCGTCCTTACGATTGATAAAAATATGTCATGCAGGAGGTGCTTATCCTTTTAATAAGCACCTTTTTATATTGACATTGTGAATTTTAGAACGATATTTTCAATCAAATCCTTTGATATAGGCTTCTTTATGCATTCTTCTTTTTTGTAAGCATGATTGCTGCTGCAGAAATGATTACGCATTTAAATCCAACCGAAATGCCTGTAACGGGGTTATCATCAGATGTATCTTTGTCATAATCATTGATATCAGCGTCTACATCCTCGTCTGAGTCATCATCTTCATCTGCAGGTTTAGTTGTATCAGTATTTTCATCAATCTCGACTTCTTCTTCAACATCTTCAGTTTCTTCAGCCTCTGTGTCATTCT
>CAZGRB010000329.1:0-1307 GCA_964527695.1 uncultured Ruminiclostridium sp. | reverse complement strand
CTAATCTTAAAATAACAACAGTTAAAGGGTATAGCAACCGCTATACCCTTTATTTATAACTGCGGAAAGGATTATCTGAAATGGAAAAGGAAATCACACTTGTAATAATGGCGGCAGGTATCGGCTCACGCTTTGGTCAGAAGATAAAGCAGCTTGAACCTGTTGGACCCAGCGGCGAGCTTATTATTGACTATTCGGTCTATGACGCCGTAAGAGCAGGCTTCAACCATATCGTTTTTGTTATCAGAAAGGATATTGAAGCACTTGTCCGTGAAAAAATCGGTGACAGACTCAGCAAGCACGTTAAAATTTCCTATGCCTTTCAGGAGAAAACCGATATTCCCATAAGAAAAGAGCTTGGCACGGTACGTAAAAAGCCCTGGGGTACAGGTCAGGCAGTGCTTTCCGGAAAGGATATTGTAAAAGGGCCTTTCGCTGTTATCAATGCAGATGACTTTTACGGTGCGGAAGCCTATAAAATTATTTACAACTATCTCAGCAATGCCGACAACAGCGGTAAGGCTGTCCCCGAATATGCAATGTGCGGTTTTAAAATCAGGAACACTCTCAGCGATAACGGCACAGTAACACGAGGAATCTGCACAGTAAATGACGGTTTTCTTACAGGCCTTGAAGAGACAAAGGAAATCAGACGTCAGGAAAACGGCACGATTACAGGCGTTTATAACGGCGAAACAAAAACTATCGCTGACGAAGCGGCGGCTTCCATGAATATGTGGTGCTTTACGGGTGAGTATATGACAATTCTCGGACAGCAGTTCACAGAATTTCTCGCAAAGGTTGACGAAAACAATGCTGACAGCGGCGAGTTCCTTGTTCCCATTGCTGTTGATGAGCTGCTTACAGCAGGCAAGTGTGCTGTAAAGGTGCTCCCCACAGACAGTAGGTGGTTTGGTATGACTTATGCTGAGGATGTTGAAGCGGTAAAGGCTTCGCTCAGTGAGTATGTGGATAAGGGCATTTATGCTGAAAAGCTTTGGAATGAATAAAAATAAGCAGTCTCCTAAAGGGCGGCAGTCATAAAGAAGTAACTCCAGAGAAGAAGTAGGGTTCTCTGGAGTTTATTTTATATTCAGTTCAAAAAATTGAAGTTTATCGTACAATCTTTAGAGAATTGCATATTTCATAGAATATATGACATAGGTGTTTTCCATGGAGTATCTGCATTCTTTTCTTCCTCTTCAACTGTAAACCCAAAATGTTTATAAAAAGATAAACCATATGGTGATGAATTTAATACTATCTTATCATAGCCTCTCATTTTTAGCTCACTAGCTATTTTACTC
>CAZGRB010000328.1:0-1313 GCA_964527695.1 uncultured Ruminiclostridium sp. | reverse complement strand
TCTGCCCCTGCCTCGGCAATACCAAGAGTCAGGGTTACATTTATGTTTTTTCCCTCAAAGCTGAAGCTTGTGCTGCGTATTTCGTCAAGCACCGCTTCGGCAATAAGCTTTGTTTCGGAAGCGGTTTTCTGAGGGAGAATCATAAGAAATTCCTCGCCGCCCCAGCGTGCCGCAAATGCCTCATTGCTGCCTGCATATTTTTTCAGAAGTGCGGATATTTCTTTAAGCACAAAGTCGCCGCAGGCATGACCGTAGGTGTCGTTTATGTTTTTGAAATAGTCTATATCCGCCATTACAGCAGTATAGGGGATGCCGTTTTCAATAAGCTCATCAAGCTTGCTGCGGCAGCTTCGCCTGTTCAGCAGCATTGTAAGAGGGTCACGCTCAACCATATCCCTGAGATTTGAACAGAGTATCTGTGCGTGCTTTCCTATATCGCCTATTTCGTCATCACGGTTAATGATATTTTCCTTCATCTGTACCGTAAAATCCCCGTTTGCAATACCTGTAATATACTTCTTTATATCCACAAGGTCACGTACAATTTTTTCCGTCATAATCATGGATGTGGTAAGTGAGCAGATAAGAACCACAAGGGATATTATGATAAATATGTTTATTGCATGATTCACGTTATCATCAGCGCGTTCAACGGATTTACCGGCAAAGTACATACCGATTACATCATGTCCTGACATAAGCGGGATATAGTATCCCATATATGTAGTGCCGCTTACTTCAACTCGGCGGTAGAAATATTCGTTCTGATTTTTAATTACCTCTGCCACAACCTTGTCGGCGGCCTTTGTTCCCACGGCACTGCTGCCGTTTTCGTTGACAATGGTTGAAAAAATTCGGGTATCACCGTAAAAAACCGTAAAATCCACATCATCATCGCAGGCAATGTAGTCAGCAATACGATAGAAATCCTCAGCCGTAACCGCAGTTTCACCGAAACGGTATATGTAGCCGTCGCAGGTAAGCTTACCAGGGTATTCCTTTTCAAATAGATTTTTCAGAGTTCCTGCCGCAGTTTCTATTTCATCCTGTATGCCCTCTTCCGTTGCGGAATATATGAGGCTTGTGCCTGTAATGGTGATGGCAGTACATACGAAAACCGCTGTAATTATTATAATAAACAGTATTCTGTTTACAAGACTTTTCTGTTTCAGTTTCAATCTCCCCGTTTTTGTAAATAAGTATGTAATACATTATACCATACTTTTGAAATAATTACAATACACGTTTTAATGAAAGAATGTGCTGAAAATTATATAAATTTGCTAACATCACGTTACAGATTACACTTTGGT
>CAZGRB010000327.1:0-1384 GCA_964527695.1 uncultured Ruminiclostridium sp. | reverse complement strand
GAAGGCCGTGTATCCTTCAGAAGAGCTATGAAGTCCTGCATCAGCAGAACAATGAAGCTCGGCGCAAAGGGTATCAAGACAACAGTAAGCGGTCGTCTCGGCGGCGCAGAAATCGCTCGTTCCGAAAGCTACCACGAAGGTACTATTCCGCTTCAGACACTCCGTGCTGACATCGACTACGGTGTAGCAAGAGCTAACACAACCTACGGCGTTATCGGCGTTAAGGTTTGGATCTACAAGGGTGAAGTTTTAAAGGGCGAAATCCCCACAACAAAGCCTGAAAGACCCAGAAGAAGAAACAACGACGGCAAGAAGAATTTCAAGCCCAGAGCAGAAAGAAAAGAAGGGGGTAATGAATAATGTTACTTCCAAAGAGAGTAAAGTACAGAAGACAGCAGAGAGGTCGCCTCACAGGTAAGGCTCTCCGTGGTAACAAGGTTTCCAACGGTGAATACGGCTTACAGGCACTCGAACCTGCATGGATTACATCCAACCAGATTGAAGCTGCCCGTATCGCTATGACACGTTACATCAAGCGTGGCGGTCAGGTCTGGATCAAGATTTTCCCTGACAAGCCCGTAACAGAAAAGCCCGCTGAAACACGAATGGGTTCCGGTAAGGGTTCACCTGAATACTGGGTAGCAGTAGTTAAGCCCGGCAGAGTAATGTTTGAAATCGCCGGTGTATCGGAAGAAGTTGCAAGAGAGGCTATGCGTCTCGCTATGCACAAGCTTCCTATCAAGTGCAAATTTATCAAGAAAGAGGAGGCTGCTGAGTAATGAAGATTACAAAGGAAATCAGAGAATTATCTGAAGTCGAATTACAGAACAGAGCTGCTGAATTAAAGCAGGAGCTTTTCAACCTCCGTTTTCAGCTTGCAGTAAACCAGCTTGAGAATCCCACAAGAATCAAGGCTGTCAAGAAGGAGATTGCCGTTATCAAGACAATCCAGCGCGAGCGTGAGCTTGCAGCAAATAAGTAAGAGGGAGGACGATTATAATGGAAAGAAATCTCAGAAAAACCAGAGTAGGTATCGTTGTAAGCGATAAGATGGATAAGACTATCGTTGTTGCTATCAAGGATAACGTTCGCCACCCTTTATACAAGAAAATCATCAAGAGAACTTACAAGTTAAAGGCTCACGATGAAGAAAACACCTGCAAGGTAGGCGATAAGGTTGAAGTTATGGAAACAAGACCTTTATCCAAGGATAAGAGATGGCGTTTAATCAACGTAATCGAAAGAGCTAAGTAATAACGGAAGGAGAATACAGACATGATACAGATGCAGACACGTCTTAAGGTTGCTGATAACACAGGCGCTAAAGAGCTTATGTGCATCAGAGTCCTCGGCGGTACTCGTAGAAAATATGCTAACATCGGTG
>CAZGRB010000326.1:0-1391 GCA_964527695.1 uncultured Ruminiclostridium sp. | reverse complement strand
CGATTTCATCGGGAATAAGAACCTTAAGCTGCTGCTTTCTCGCTCTTTCAAGCTCGAGTCTCTTTAACTTCTGAGCCTCTGTTTCACGGTTGTTCTTGCTGCCGAAAGGCTTCTTGTTCTGGGACTTCTGGTTGATTTTCTGCTTCTTTGTGAAGCCCTCGTCATGTCCCTTGCCGTTTCTGCCCTGAGGTGCAATTGTTTCATAGCGTTCGTTGTACTTGTCGAGGTCTACATAGCTTCCTCTTGTGTCAACGTACTTTGTAACCTGCTCGCCGCGCTTTACAGCTTCGCCCTTTACCTTTGCCTTGGGAGGCTCGTTGGTCTTTACATTGTTGATGTCAACCTTGATTTCAGGCTGCTTCGCAGGCTGAACAGGCTTTCTGTCCTGCTGGGGACGGTCATTTCTGCGGTCGCCCTGCTTGCCGTCCTTGTTAAAGCGGTCATTCTTTTCAAACTTGGGCTTGTCGCCCTTGTCGAATCTGTTCTGACCCTGACGGTCGCCGTTCTGACGCTGATTGAAGCGGTCGGTCTGGGAAGGACGGTCGTTTTTCTGGAACTTATCCTGTGCAGGCTTTCTGTCCTCTGCTCTGGGGGCTTCGGGCTTCTTTTCCTCCGCCTTTGCAGGCGCTTCAGCCTTAGGAGCTGTTTCAGCCTTGGGTGCTTCTGCCTTTTTCTCTTCCTTGGGCGCAGCTTCCGCCTTGGGGGCTGTTTCAGCCTTGGGGGCTGCTTCAGTCTTGGAGGCTGCTTCAGCCTTCTTTTCTTCAGCCTTAGGTGCTTCCTTTGCAAGCTTCTTTGCGGCAGCCTTTTCTGCCTTCGTTTCTTCAGCCTTTGATGCTGCCTTCTTTTCGGTAGCTGCAAAATATGCTTCAAAATTCTTTACCTGATTACCCTGAGACACCTTTTCAAGAACCAGGTTGAGTTCGCTTTCAGTCATGCTGCCTGCGGGCTTTCTTTCGGTGCCTGCAAGCTCCTTGACCATATCTACAATTTCATTTGCGGTTAAACCGAGGTCTTTGGACACCTCTTTAACCTTGTACTTGTTTTCTTTTATCATTCGATATCCCCCTGTCTGTCAATCGTTTGCTTGTTAATTGAACCAAAAAGGCCCTCGTCCAGTATACCGAGAATGCCTGTGTATTTGCCGATTACACTCTTTATTTCGTCCATTGTGATTCCCGGGGCGCACACAGGTATATTATGCTTACTGCAGATAAAATTTACTTCCTTTTTCGTCTTTTCCGAAAGGTCGTCTGCAATCACCACGCCGCTTGCCTTTGATTTCACGGCTGAAACCTCATCCTTTACGGCGTCAAATCCGAAAATCAGCTTTCCTGCCCTGCGGCAGAGACCGATTGTTCCAAGTGCTTTTTTCATAGTTCCTCGATTTCCTG
>CAZGRB010000325.1:0-1417 GCA_964527695.1 uncultured Ruminiclostridium sp. | reverse complement strand
AAATCTGTTGCGTTTCGCTTCGGTGGTCCGAATCCACCCGCTTCCACCAATAAAAAATGACAGCTGCACGATTGATGCGGCTGTTGTTTTTTATTGCTGAGGAATCGAGCGTGGATTCGGACAAGAATTGTCACCTGCCTGTGTCGGAAAACTCATCTTATGATATTGAGGATGGCGGAAAATATAAATAAAAATCAGCGTACCCGCAGGTACGCTGAAATTTTTATAATTACTTGTTGATTCTTGCTTCGAGAGCGTCAAGCTGTTCTTCGAGAGCCTTAGGAAGTCTGCCGCCCTTATCAGCGATTTCTTCCTTGTAGTATCTTCTCATTTCAGCAACTTCCTTAGTCCAGAGATCCTTGTCAACTGCAAGAAGCTTATCCATGATTTCGGGAGTTACTTCATCCTCGATACCTTCAACATTGATGTCGCCCTTCTTGGGGAGGTAACCGATAGCTGTTTCGTCAGCGTCAATTGTGCCTTCGCATCTCTTGATGATCCAGTCGAGAACTCTCATGTTGTCGCCGAAGCCGGGCCAGATAAAGTTGCCGTCTTCGTCCTGCTTGAACCAGTTTACATTGAAGATCTTGGGAGCCTTGTCGCCGAGCTTTTCGCCCATTTCGATCCAGTGTGCCCAGTAGTCGCCAACATTGTAGCCGATGAAGGGCTTCATAGCCATAGGATCGTGACGGAGAACGCCTACTGCACCTGTAGCGGCAGCAGTTGTTTCGGAAGAAACGGCGGAACCTACATATGTGCCGTGATTCCAGTCAAAGGACTGGTATACGAGAGGAGTTGTGGAAGCACGACGGCCGCCGAAGATGATAGCGGAAATCGGAACACCCTGAGGATTGTTGAATTCGGGGGAGATGCAGGGGCAGTTTGCAGCGGGAGCTGTGAAACGGCTGTTGGGGTGAGCTAAGTTGTTGCCTTCAGCTGTGTATTCAACACCGTTAACCTTTGCACCCTTCCATTCAGTTGCATTAACAGGAGGATTCTTGTCGAGCTTTTCCCACCAGACTGTCATATCGTCATTGTTGATAGCAACGTTTGTGAAGATTGTACCCTTCTTTGTGCAGCTGAGAGCGTTGGGGTTGGACTTTTCGTTAGTACCGGGAGCTACGCCGAAGAAGCCGTTTTCGGGGTTGATAGCGTAGAGTCTGCCGTCCTCGCCCTGCTTCATCCATGCAATGTCATCGCCTACTGTGAATACTTCGTAGCCGTCCTTCTTGTATCCCTCGGGGGGAATGAGCATAGCAAGGTTTGTCTTTCCGCAAGCGGAGGGGAATGCTGCTGTGATATACTTTACTTCGCCATTAGGCTTCTTAACGCCGAGGATAAGCATATGTTCAGCCATCCAGCCTTCCTTCCAGCCCTGGTAGGAAGCGATACGGAGAGCGAAGCACTTCTTGCCGAG
>CAZGRB010000324.1:0-1423 GCA_964527695.1 uncultured Ruminiclostridium sp. | reverse complement strand
GCGGTATATTTCGGCACATCAATGCCTGCGTCGCTGAGCATGGAGTGGGTCATTATCTTATCCATGCAGTGGTTTGCTGTATCGGGGTTGCAGTCGGTGTAGGGGATACGCGACAGCTTCAGAAGGCTCTGGATACGTCCGCCCTCGCCGTATTTTCCGTGAAGTGCCGAAAGCACCACGTCAATACGTTTTATGGCTGTGCCGCCGTCGCTCATTATGGTGATGATACCTGCGTGAATGGGGTCAGGACTGATGATAGCGGAGCAGCAGTCGCTGTTGTTTTCCCATGTGCCGTTTCTGATTTCCTCGTAATCCCCGGGAAAATAGAGCCATCTTCCTTTTTTTGTGATACCGATAGGGGTTACATCATATTTATCCTTTGAAAGTCCGTTGAGGACAGAAAATGCCGATTGTAATGAAAGCTTGTGGTCCTTTGTTGCGCCGCCGAAAAGTACGGCTACTCTTGTTTTTGCCATTTCCTGCTGTCCTTTCTGTCTGTGCAAAATTATACAAAATTATTGTACCATATATAATGAAAAAATTCAATAGAATATATATGAAAAAATTGTTGTAAAAACAATATTTTTTAGTATAAAAAGCAATACCGCACAGCGGATAACCACTGTGCGGCAGTATTTTATACATATGCTTCTTTTTCGCTATCATTGTAGCTTTCAGCTTTATAGCCCGGTGCAGCGAATTTTATTGCGTTCGGTACAACTTCACAGGTGAATCTGCTGATTTCACGAAGCTCTCCGTCAATGGAGATTGAAAAACCTTCATATGCTTCGACGCTGAATTTTCTGCATCGGCGGTATCTGACGATTTCGGCAAAACGGGGGTCGTCAAGATGCTCACCCTTTTCATAGGCATTTATAAGATTGATGAGCTTAAAGCGTGAGATTGGTTTTACGGCGCATACATCAATAAATCCGTCATTGTTTTTTGCTTTGGGCGCACAGTAGAATTTTCCGCCTATATGGCTGGCATTTGCGGCAGTGCAGAGCAGGAATGTTCCGTTTTCGTTAAGAAGCTCTCCGTCTGCATAAAGCTTTGCCTTGTTCTTCATTGCTGTAAGAACTGCCGTTACAACACCTGTGTTATAGGCGTTTTTTCCGCCTATGATTTTCATGCGCTTTACCTTTAGCATTGTTTTCAGGACGCAGGTGTCAAAGCCGAAATGGACAACGTTTACGGAATATGTATCGTTTATCTTTATCAGGTCGATTGCGTGTGTGGGGGTATTTACAATTTCGTTCACATCTGAGAATTTTTCAGCTCCGCCGTAGTATTTTACGAAGTCGTTTCCGCTTCCGCAGGGACAGCAGCTTACCTCGGCATTTTCATATCCCACTGCTCCGTTTACAACCTCGTTGAGGGTTCCGTCGCCGCCGCAGGCAATAAATCGCAGGGTTTCGTCCTT
>CAZGRB010000323.1:0-1435 GCA_964527695.1 uncultured Ruminiclostridium sp. | reverse complement strand
ATAAGCATATCGAAGTTATTGTACGTCAGATGATGAGAAAGGTGAAGGTTGACGATCCCGGAGATTCCTACCTCCTTCCCGCTTCTATCATTGACAAGAACGAGCTTGTTCTTATCAACGAAAAGCTTGACGAAAGAAAGGCAAACGGCGAGGAAATCAGATATCCCGAATGCTCGCCTGTTCTCCTCGGTATCACAAAGGCAGCTCTTGCTACAAGCAGCTTCCTTTCTGCCGCTTCCTTCCAGGAAACAACACGTGTTCTTACTGACGCCGCTATCCACGGCAAGGTTGACCCGCTCCTTGGCCTTAAGGAAAATGTTATCATCGGTAAGCTTATTCCTGCTGGTACAGGTATGAATGCAGGCAAAGAAGCCGACGATGACACAGAAACAGCTGAATCTGAAATTGTGTGACAAGTTGCACAAAACGTTGATTAAAAATTCATAGAAAATGGCGAAAGTTCCGAATTTTTATACAAAAGTATGAAATTCTTGACTTTCGCCCTTTTTTTGTGTATAATATTGAATGTTGTGGGACAACTATGCCCATAAACATAAATTTTTATTGGAGGTGAAATAATGCCAACCTTTAACCAGCTCGTAAGAAAGGGCAGAGAGGTATCCGAAAAGAAGTCCAAGGCTCCTGCACTCTTAAAGGGTTTAAACACTCTTAAGAAGGAAACAACTAACGTACAGGCTCCCCAGAAGAGAGGCGTGTGCACAGCTGTTCGTACTGCAACACCTAAGAAGCCTAACTCCGCTATGCGTAAGGTAGCCAGAGTAAGACTTTCCAACGGTTACGAAGTTACTGCTTATATCCCCGGCATCGGACACAAGCTTCAGGAACACTCTGTTGTTCTTATCAGAGGCGGACGTGTTAAGGACTTACCTGGTGTACGTTATCATATCGTACGTGGTACACTCGACGCACAGGGCGTTGACGGTAGAATGCAGGGTAGATCCAAGTACGGCGCTAAGCGTCCGAAGGCTGGTGCAAAAAAAGCGTAAGTAACTTGAACTAAGTTAAATCAACTGCCGCATTTGCGGGTATTATATATAATGCCTCTGAATGCACGGCGGGAGGTTTGGGGAAAATCCCCGACGCTTTCGAGTACCGATGATTTTCATTTGTCACAATATGTGACGCAAAGTTTATGAAGGAGGGAAGTAAAGTGCCTAGAAGAGGTAACGTACCTAAGCGTGATGTTTTACCTGATCCGCTTTATAATTCGGAGCTTGTAACAAGACTCATCAACAACATCATGTTAGACGGTAAAAAGGGCGTAGCACAGAAGATTGTCTACGGCGCATTCGAAATTGTAGGTGAAAAGACCGGCAAGGAACCCCTTGAGGTTTTTGAAACAGCAATGGAAAACATTATGCCCCAGGTTGAGGTAAAGGCTCGCCGTGTGGGTGGTGCAACATATCAGGTTCCT
>CAZGRB010000322.1:0-1455 GCA_964527695.1 uncultured Ruminiclostridium sp. | reverse complement strand
ATTCATTCCACATTTTTATTTTAGCCCTGCTGAATCTTCTCCAGCCCAGCTTCTGCCCGCACCTGTCACAATACGCCTGATATTCTCGTTCCAGTGTGCTTTGGCATTTGGGGCATACAGGAAAAACACTGCTATTTGCCCACATAACGCACTCGATAACCTGCATCGGTGCACGATATGCCAGCATTTCGTCGACAGTTTCCTTCCTTTTCATTAATCTTCCCCGCAGTCTGAATTGGTTTCATAAGAATAACAAATTCAGATTGCGAAATTCGATTACAACTTTTAATAATTGGAGGGACAGTTTCAATTTCTGAGCCGTATAACAAAAAAATTCGCCGTGACCTCAGAGTGAGGTCACGGCGATTTTTTGGTACGGGCGACAGGACTTGAACCTGCACTCTCTCGAATTGGAACCTAATGAGAGCGTTACTTTATTGGAAGAATTGTAAAACCCTATCATCAGGCTTTGTTATCGCATTATTCTAAATTCTCATCGAAAAACCGAATGAGATTATCCATAACACCGGCTGTTGCCTGTATACTGCCTATCATAAGATTTTCGGAATTGAATTCTGAAAAGTCAATGTTATAACCGGTGTATCTGATAAGCTGAATAAAGAATATTCTCTGTGTACGGCCGTTGCCTTCACGGAAAGGGTGAAGCATATTGATTGAGTTATATAAATCGGCAATCTCGGTTATATATTCTTCCCTTGGCAAATCGGAAAAATAATTCAGTTTTTTCAGTCTGCTGAATATACGTTCGCCAAGGTCATCAATCTTTTCAGGTGCAGTAAAAGTTGTTGCTGATTTTGAAAGAGCAATGGTGCGTGTTGTTCCTGCCCAGTCGTAAAGTTCAGAGAAAAGCTCATAATGGATTTTCTTGTAATCGGAAAAATCAAAATCAGGTTTCAGAGGTTGTACTATAAGTTCAGCAGCAATAGTACCGGTAATAAACCCTTCTGTTTCCTGCAATATCTTTTCGTCTGTAATTCCGAGCTTGTTTATAAGAACAGTAGTGCCTGGATAGCAATTTTCATCTGTCGTGTTAAGTGAATAGCTCATAAATCACCTTAATTGTGTTTTTTGTTGAGTTCGGCAATAGCTTCTTTAAGTGTAAGCTCTTTCGTGAGAACCTTTTTCATAAGCTCACGCTGTTCAGCAGTAAGCGTGAAGCCTTCCATTTCTGTAGAAATGATAGCATTATTCATAGCACGCTCAAGCGTCATAGTCTGTTCAGCCATGGATACCTCCGGTTAGGGTTGTTTTATTGTGCTTATTATATCACGTTTCAAACGTAAAATCAAGATATATAAACGGATATTTATTGACAATGTATTTTAGGTTTTGTATAATTGATATAAGGTTTATTAGTTTGTTTTTGAAATTAGAATTCTTTTTTTGAAACACCTATGCTGTTGATTGCCATCATATGAAGAACTCTTCTTGCAA
>CAZGRB010000321.1:0-1479 GCA_964527695.1 uncultured Ruminiclostridium sp. | reverse complement strand
GGGTTTTCCTCAGTAATGCCTGTAAAACTTCTATACGGGTATCCACCTCAGGGTGGATTTCTTTATTTATAAAACTTGCTTTTCGTCAGTATCAATGCCGCTGTAACTGCAAGAACTGCGGCAATTCCCAGTGCAGGGAGAGTATGCGGAAAAGGCAGGTCGCTGACATTCATTCCGTAGAAGCTGAACACGATTGTAGGCAGCTCCAGCACGATTGTAATAACGGTCAGCACCTTCATGGCCTGGTTCAGGTTGTTGGAAATGACGTTTGAGTAGGCATCCATGGTGTTTGACAGGATATTTGAGTAAATGTTACTCATTTCAATAGCCTGCTTTACTTCGACGAGGACATCTTCAAGAAGCTCCTGGTCTTCGTCATAAAGCTTGATGATTCTGCCTCTGAGCAGCTTTTCAAGGACAGTTTCCGTATTTTTCAGGGACGTTGAAAAGTAGACAAGCGACTTCTCTAAGCTGAGTAACTGTAACAATGCCTTGTTGGTCATGGCCTTGTGGAGCTGCTTCTGGGCATAGTTGAAGATTTTATCAATCTGCTTTAAGAACTGCAGGTACTTTGCCGCAATTCTCAAGAGGAGACAGAAGATAAATCTTGTCTTGAACTGGGTCTTTACGTTTTTTACAACGCCCTTTGCGAAATCGTCAATAATGCTGTTTTCCTTTAAGCATACGGTGATAACGTAACGGTCGGTAAGGATAATGCCCATAGGCATTGTGTAGTAGGAAAAGTTCTTTTCCTCCCCGTCTGCCTTTTCGGCAACAGGATAGTCGAGGACGATAAGCGTCTGTCCCTCATCGCTTTCGATACGGGAGCTTTCCTCTTCGTCCAGTGCGGAACGGATATAGTCACGGTCAATTCCAAGCTCGGTTTCAAGTTTTGAAATTTCCGCTTCGGTAGGGGCGATTGCCGAAATCCAGCAGCCAGCCTCAAGAACTTCCGTTTCCTCGATTGTGTTTTCGATGGTCTTATAAATTCTGAGCATAGCTTTTCTCCTTCTCACAGGGTACAGCTATTCCCATAACTGCACACTATGGATTTAAATTGTGTTTTCGCCCGCAAGGGTCTGCAGTTGTCATTTATAAAATCCTCCTGTAAAAAATAAATATATTAATATTTTACCACATCTTAGTCAGTTTTGCAACTGTTTTTTCAAAAAAATTGTGCATTTCTGTACCGTGAAAATCTCAGAAAAATCTTGACAAACGGACAAATTACTGATATAATAATAAAGCTTGGTTTACAAACGTAAGCCAAAATCCTTGCTCATGCATGAGCATGGGCCGATAGTCTATAAGGAGGTACATGAAAATGGCAAAGTTAGGCGAAAAGTACGAAGCAGTTGTTGTTTTCTCTTTAAAGAACGGAGAAGAACAGGTACAGAACCTCGTAGCTAAGTTTTCTGACTTAATCAAGGAAAACGCTGAACTCGTAAACGTTGACGAATGGGGCAAGAGAAAGCTTGC
>CAZGRB010000320.1:0-1483 GCA_964527695.1 uncultured Ruminiclostridium sp. | reverse complement strand
AACGAGCATATTCCTCAGGATTTAGGCTTTGTTGACAGAAGCAAGCCCGAAAATGCCCTTAAGCTTGAAATTGACTTCAAGGTAGGTAAGAAGGAGCTTGGCAAGATTATCGACAGATGTATCAAGAGCCACGGCACAACGGTTTCCGCACAGGTTCTCGATAAAATCAAGGCTCTCGGTTTCAAGTACTCCACAAAAGCAGCTATTACAGTTGCCGTATGCGACGCTACAATTCCTCCTGTAAAGAAGGAAATTCTCCACGACGCAGACGAAGCGGTACAGAAGATTAACAGAAAGTTCCAGAGAGGTTTTATTTCCAACTCCGAACGTAAGCAGGCAGTACTTGACATCTGGACAAAGGCTACAGACGATGTATCCGACGCACTGAAGAATGGTCTCGACCAGTACAATCCTATCTTCATGATGGCTGACTCCGGTGCCCGTGGTAGTATGAACCAGATTCGTCAGCTTGCAGGTATGAGAGGACTTATCGCAAATACTTCCGGTGAAACAATCGAAATTCCGATTCGTGCAAACTACCGTGAAGGCTTAAATATCATGGAATACTTCATTTCCTCCCGTGGCGCCCGTAAGGGTCTTGCCGATACAGCTCTCCGTACAGCTGACTCGGGTTACCTTACAAGACGTCTTGTAGACGTATCCCAGGAAGTAATTATCCGTATGGAAGACTGCGGAACAACAGACGGTATCGAAGTATTCGATATCCGTGACGGTAAGGAAATTATCGAACCTTTACAGGAACGTCTTTCAGGCAGATATCTTGCTGAAGATATCCTCGACGAAAACGGCAATGTTCTTGTTTCCAAGGATAAGCTTATTAACGATGCAGACGCAGCAAAGATTATTTCCGCAGGCATCGAAAATGTAAAGATCCGTTCCGTTCTTACCTGCTGTGCTAAGCACGGCGTATGTGCTAAGTGCTACGGTTCTTCTCTTGCAAACGGCAATCCTATCACAATCGGCGAAGCAGTTGGTATCATTGCGGCTCAGTCTATCGGTGAACCCGGTACACAGCTTACAATGAGAACCTTCCACACAGGCGGTATCGCAGGTGCGGAAGATATCACGCAGGGTCTTCCCCGAGTTGAAGAACTCTTTGAGAGCCGCCGACCCAAGTCCAGTGCTATTATCACAAAGATTTCGGGTAAGGTGCGCTTTGAAGAAATCAAGAAGACACGCCACGCAATCGTTACAGCTGACGACGGTACAGAGGAAGCATATCCCGTACCTTTCGGCTACCGTCTCAAGAGAGGCGTTGAGGACGGCGTTTATATGCAGGCAGGTGACCCTATCACCGAAGGTTCATTCAACCCCCACGACATTCTTCTCGTTAAGGGTGAGCAGGCTGTTCAGAACTATATTATCAGTGAAGTTCAGAGAGCTTACCGTACACAGGGTGTAGATATCAACGATAAGCATATCGAAGTTATTGTACGTCAGATGATGAGAAAGGTGAAGGTTG
>CAZGRB010000319.1:0-1489 GCA_964527695.1 uncultured Ruminiclostridium sp. | reverse complement strand
CGCCGGGCTTCGGAACGTTTTCGCCCTTTACGATTGCTTCGTATGTCTTAACACGTCCTACAACGTCGTCAGACTTTACAGTGAGGATTTCCTGGAGTGTATAAGCAGCGCCGTATGCTTCAAGTGCCCATACTTCCATTTCACCGAAACGCTGACCGCCGAACTGTGCCTTACCACCTAAAGGCTGCTGTGTAACCAATGAGTAAGGACCTGTGGAACGTGCGTGAATCTTATCGTCAACTAAGTGGTGAAGCTTGAGGTAATACATATAACCAACGGTTACGAGGCTGTCAAACTTTTCGCCTGTACGACCGTCGATAAGCTGTGTCTTAGCTTCCTGAGTCAAAGGAATCTTGGAGAAGTCGATATCGGGGCCGTCCTTACCCACATAGTCAGCACGCTGAGCGTCTGCAAGAGCAAAACATTCTCTGATATCTTCTTCGTGTGCGCCGTCAAATACAGGAGTCATAATCTTCCAGCCGAGAGCCTTTGCGGCATAGCCTAAATGAACCTCGAGAACCTGACCGATGTTCATACGGGAAGGTACGCCGAGAGGGTTAAGAACGATATCAAGAGGTGTACCGTCGGGAAGGAAGGGCATATCTTCCTGATGTAAGATACGGGAAACGACACCCTTGTTACCGTGACGGCCTGCCATCTTGTCACCTACGGAAATCTTACGCTTCTGAGCAATGTAGCAGCGTACAACCATGTTTACGCCTGCTGCAAGCTCATCGCAGTTTTCTCTTGTAAATACCTTTACGTCCACGATTACGCCGCTTTCGCCGTGAGGTACACGGAGGGAGCTGTCACGTACTTCTCTTGCCTTTTCACCGAAGATAGCGCGTAACAGTCTTTCTTCAGCTGTAAGCTCGGTTTCACCCTTGGGGGCAACCTTACCTACAAGGATATCACCGGAATGAACCTCGGCACCGATACGGATAATACCTCTTTCGTCAAGATCCTTGAGAGCGTCATCACCCAGGTTGGGGATATCTCTTGTGATTTCTTCCGGTCCGAGCTTTGTATCACGGCATTCGAGCTCGTATTCTTCAATATGGATAGATGTGTATACATCATTATAAACTAACTTTTCGTTAATGAGAACGGCGTCCTCGTAGTTGTAGCCTTCCCATGTCATAAAGCCGATAAGTGCGTTCTTACCGAGGGAGATTTCGCCCTGACTTGTAGCGGGACCGTCAGCAAGCACCATATCCTTCTTTACAACGTCGCCCTTGGAAACAATAGGTCTCTGGTTTACGCAGGTACCCTGGTTGCTTCTCTTGAACTTGATGAGCTTGTACTTGTGGTCCTGACCGAGTTCATCGCGTACAACGATTTCGTCAGCGCTTACTCTGGAAACAACACCGTCTTCCTTTGCAAGTACGCATACGCCTGAGTCAACTGCAGCCTTGTATTCCATACCTGTGCCGACGATAGGCTGGTTTGTAACCATAAGCGGAACAGCCTGACGCTGCATGTTAGAACC
>CAZGRB010000318.1:0-1505 GCA_964527695.1 uncultured Ruminiclostridium sp. | reverse complement strand
ATTTGCCGCTTGAAAGATTATTGCCGCGCACAGCTTCAGTGATATTGAAATCTCTGTATAAATTTCTTATAAAATCATCATCGTTATAAGATAATAAAAATCTGCCTTTAATGCTGTTTAAACAATCTTTTAATCTGATATGGTCTTCAGCTTTGAATTCCACATCATAGTAGCCTTCTGTAGTGTGATAGGGCGGGTCACAGTAAAATAAAGCTGTTGGACGGTCATAAACCCTGATGAGATTTTCAAAATCTTTATGTTCAATTACAACACCTTTGTCGAGAAGCCTTCGCTGTACATCGGCGAGATAATCGGTTGCACTTTTTAATGGTTTATTACTGCAGCCAAAGGTTTTACCGTCAGACCCGAAGCTAATTCTCATTTTCACGAAATATCTTGCGGCACGCTGAATATCAGTAAAGCCTCTGCAGTTCAGCTGAGCGCTGACATCCAAAAACATTTCTCTGGAATTAAGAAAGTAGGATATTTCCTTCTGCAGCTCTGAAGCGTGATATTTAATGCATCTCATCAGATTGACAAGCTCTCCGTCTGCGTCATTATAAACCTCAAGGTTTGCGTGACGGTCTTTGTGGAATAACACCCAGCCTGCACCGCCAAATACCTCAATGTATCTGTCATATGCTTCGCTTGGTGGAAATGCATTGCATATTGTTTTTCTCAGCAGCTTTTTGCCGCCAATTCTTGAAATGGGACTATTCATATTTGTACCTCCATACTATTTTAATATATAAGAACTCCGTCCATAAGAATTCTCTCAGACGGAGTTCTTCCTTTTATATCTTAACATTTTCTGCTTTGCTATTATTTAGCCGCTTGTCAAGGAAACTTATCCAAAACCGTCGTTAATCAAACTTTCTTCAGGTAATCGCCATGTGCATAAGCAATCTTACCCTGAAAGATTATTTTCAACCATTCACCTTTCGCAGAGTCTGCGTACACAAGCGTTCCTTCAGGAATGTCCCCGACATCATTATCGGGAGCAATCTTTGCTGATGAACGAACGTTAATAAGGTCAGTAGTCTTATACAATCTGTAAGAACCGCATCTGCTGAACAGGATGCCGTCATCCTTAAGCATCGAATAACCTGCTTTCCCGGCATGAACAAGCCATGTTACGCCGTTGAGCTCAAGCGTACCCTCAATGGGATATATCTTGTCTTTTTCACAGCGCCTGAGGATGTTATTCACAGTGTTGTCGGGAGCAGACCTTACCGCAGCCTTTCCGTGAGACGTGTAGAGGTATCTGACAGGCTTAATATCATAATCCTCCGCAAGCACCCCTGCGATAATGCGGTCGTAAGGGAAATTCTTCCCGGGGCAGAATGAGCGTCCTGCAGGGTCAATCTCGCAATGTCCTATGATATGATCCCTGTCGACCTGAAAATCTACGCCCTTTGACTTGGCATGAGGAATAATCCTGTTCTTCAAGAGCCAGATAGCCGCCTGAACCTGAGCTTCGGTAATGTCACCCTTTGCACAGTGTA
>CAZGRB010000317.1:0-1542 GCA_964527695.1 uncultured Ruminiclostridium sp. | reverse complement strand
GCATAAGCAGATTTGACTCATCGGAAAGGTTTACATAAACCTCAGTATTTGAAGCAATAAACTCAGAATCAGGATACGAAATAGGGTCATTCTGTGTTTCCTCGTCAAGCATTTCAAATGCTGCGCTGTGAGGTGTTGAATAGCAGATGTAGTCAATATTGGCATAAGCAATGTCAGGCTCGCACATAAAATTGATATACATTTCTGCTGCTTCCTTCTGCTTTGCACAGGCAGGAATACACATGGCATCGATAAAAAGATTTGTGCCGCTTTTCGGAACAACAAAGTTAAGGTCTTCGTTTTCTTCGATAATCGTCAAAGCGTCGCCTGCATAGTAAGGAGCGATAAGAGCTTCACCTGCCCCCATTTTATCGAAAATTTCATCCATTACATAGCCCTGGACAATTCTTTTCTGCTCCTTCAGCTTATCGGCAGCTTCCTTAAGCTCCTTTTCCGATTCGGTATTAAGAGAATAACCGCACATAATTTCCGCAATAGCAAAAGCATCACGGGGATTGTCGAACATCAGGATCTGGTCAGCATAATCTTCATTCCAGAGAAGATCCCAGTCAATATCCTCTTCAGCAATATCAATCATTGTTTCATCATAAATTATGCCGAGTGTACCCCATGTATACGGAACACTGTACTTGTTTTCAGGGTCATAATCCTGATTCCTGTAATTTTCCATAATATACTTGAAATTAGGAATATTATCGAAATTCAGTTCCTGAATAAGACCTTCCTTTATCATCTTGCTTATCATGTAATCGGAAGGAATAATTACATCATAGGTTGCTCCGCCGCCTTTAAGCTTTGCATAAAGCTCCTCATTGGTAGCATAGTTTGTATAATTCACCTTTATACCCGTAAGTGCGGTAAATTCAGCATTGACATTGAGAGTTCCCTCGTCAGCACCTGTGCAGATGTATTCTCCCCAGTTATAAACATTGATTGAAATACCGTCATTTTTAAAACGGGTATAATACTCCATATCCTCTACTGTGAGAGTCTGAACTTCGGTTTCTTCCTCTTCAATATCAGTATCAGCCACGGAAGAACAGCCTGAAAACATTCCGACAATAATCAGAAAGGAAGCAAATAATGAAATGTATTTTTTCAGCATCTGTCAATCCCTCCCGTACGCTTCGTTGCGCTTTGCCTGTTTTGTTTCAACAATATGCTTAACAACAAGAACAATAACCACAACAAGGAATATCAATGTTGAGAGAGCGTTTATTTCAGGAGAAACCTTACGTCTTGTCATTGAATAAATTGTAATCGGCAATGTCTGGGAAGTGGAGCCGCTTGTAAAATAACTGATGATAAAATCATCAAGAGAATAAGTGAATGCCATAAGAAATCCGCTTACTACACCCGGCATTATTTCAGGAAGAACAACCTTTCTGAATGCCTTGAACGGGCTGCACCCCAAGTCCTGCG
The DNA here is from genome assembly GCA_964527695.1 of uncultured Ruminiclostridium sp. GTDB lineage: Bacteria > Bacillota > Clostridia > Oscillospirales > Ruminococcaceae > Ruminiclostridium_E. The sequence goes on along the minus strand of CAZGRB010000317.1, from coordinate 99 downwards.
CTGCCTCATACAAATGCGGATTCATCTGCTGGAATTTCGGCATTACATTCAGTATGACATACGGCACATCAAAGGTTATGTGTGCAATAAGAAGTGTAA
>CAZGRB010000316.1:0-1687 GCA_964527695.1 uncultured Ruminiclostridium sp. | reverse complement strand
ATAAGGGTTATTAAAAGCTCCATCAAATCAAAAGAGCGTGTAACAAGCATAACCTTTACAAAGGCTTTTTTCCATAGACTTGTAATAGTATTCTGTGCCTTTTTATACCGTTCTTCAATCAATTCCTGCTCAGCATATATACGAATATTTTTACCGTTGCGATAATTATAAATCGTATGGTTGCGGTAAAAGCTTCGCTCACGTTCAGCCTGATGAACCGCTTTATCGGTATAAACCTCGTTCATATATTTTTCTGATTTAGGTATAAGAAATGCAGACTGAATAAACGCCGAAATACCGCATATTATCAGCACTGCCGCAACACCCCAGCCTGACAGCAAAAAACTTTTAAAATCGGTTATTTCTCCCGAGGAAGTAAACAAAACAGGTGCCGCAAGGACAAAGGCAAGTATCAACTGAAAAAGATTACTGAAAGCACGAGATGATAAATTCAGCAGGGACGGCAGACCAAAATTCGTGTTATAGACATAATTTTTAGCGTTGTCAAGCTTATTGCGTGTGTCAATATCCTCAACCCTCGCATAGTCCATATTCATAACCTTCTGACAAAGAAAACGCTCCACATTTTTAAAGTAAACCGTATCATTAACAGCGTAATGGCGATTGTTGATATGCCGTATAAAATAGGAAACAAGGTCGATGCCGCAGACGATTGCCGCCGCAGTCAGAAGATATGAAACAGGCTTTCCGCCCATCACACCATCAATTACAAGCGAGGCTAAGTATATACCGGAAAAGGTTCCTATTACTTCAGGCAAACGGCTTATCATTCCTCTGCGGAATATGCCCTTATTGGCTTTTTCAAGTAGTTTCGCACTACGTTTTATTACATTGATTTTCTCTTTAAAGGTCATACTGCCGCCTCCTCGTCATTGTAATAACTGCTCTGGAGCGTATAAAGCTCTGCATATTTTCCGTTCTGTTTCATAAGCTCTGCGTGAGTACCGCACTCAGCAATACCGCCGTTTTCTATCATAATTATTCTGTCACAAAAACGTGTTGAGGCAAGTCTGTGAGAAATGAAGATACTTGACCTTGCCTTTGAAAATTCAAGGTAATTCATATACATCTGCTGCTCGGCAATAGCGTCAAGTGCCGCTGTAGGTTCGTCCAGTAGCAGTATGGGCGCACCCTTATAAAGCGCCTTTGCAAGTGCAAGCTTTTGCTTTTCGCCACCCGAAAGGTCGGTTGAAGTCTGATAAACAGAACGGACAAGGGGTGTTTTCTCCTGTTCGGGGAGTGACATTATCTTTTCATAAACCCCCGATTTTTTAAGACAGTCCGTAAGTTTTTCCTTATCCGTATGCTCGGCGGTCTGCCCTGTAACATTCTCCTCAACGCTTACCGCCATAACGGAAACGTCCTGAAAAACGGCGGAGAACAGCTTGAAATATTCCTCGCGGTTGTATTCCTTGATATTAACGCCGTTCAGAAGTATTTCTCCCTCGGTAGGGTCATAAAGCCCGCACATCAGCTTTACAATAGTAGTTTTACCTGCTCCGTTAAGACCAACAAGTGCTAACTTTTCACCCTTATGGAGTGTAAAGGAAAGGTCTTTTAAGGTAGGCTTTTCCGCACCGCCGTAGGTGTAGGTTACATTCCTGAACTCTATTTCACATTCACCCTTGGGCAAAGGCTTACCCTCTCCCCTGTTGGTACAATCCTC
>CAZGRB010000315.1:0-1712 GCA_964527695.1 uncultured Ruminiclostridium sp. | reverse complement strand
ACGCCGCCGACCTGTAAAGCGTGACCGTCCATGTATTTGCTGGTGGAATGGATAACAATGTCTGCGCCCCATTCAATAGGACGGCAGAGAACAGGAGTGGCAAAGGTATTGTCAATAATAAGGGGGAGGCCGTTTTCGTGAGCAGCCTTTGCCCATGTTTCAATATCAAGGACTGTAAGCGCAGGGTTTGCGATTGTCTCACCGAAATAACATTTTGTGTTAGGCTTTGCGGCCTTTACAAGTGTTTCATAATCAGCGTCGCAGTCAACGAAAATGCACTCAATGCCAAGCTTTTTGAGAGTTACGGCGAAAAGGTTGATTGTACCGCCGTAGATGGAAGCGGAAGTAACAAAGCTGTCACCTGCTTCGCAGATGTTGAGAATGGATAAAAGGGAAGCTGCCTGTCCGCTGGAGGTGCACATTGCGGCAACACCGCCTTCAAGGTCGGCAATCTTCTTTTCAACTGCGTCAGTTGTGGGGTTTGCAAAACGGGAGTAGATAAGACCTGCGGTAGGGTCGTCGAAAACGTGGGCAACCGCTTCGGTAGAGTCATAAACATAGGTTGTGCTCTGGTAAATCGGTACCACTCTGGGCTCGCCGTTTTTAGGAGTATAGCCTGAATGCAGGCATTTTGTTTCAATATTCATTGTGTTACTTCCTTTCCTTGTGTTTTTATTTTATCTATTATAACACATATGCAGTGATTTGTCATTAGTTTTTTAAAAATTTAATGGCAATAATTGCAAAATCCGATTAAAAGCAACGAATATTGTTCGATTTCTGTGTATAAAATGAATTTTTAAAAGAAAAATATTGCATTTTCAAAAAATATATGATATACTAAATGAAATAAAACAAATACGGGAGGTTTTTTCTATGGAAAGACGTACACAGGAACTTGTATCAAGCAAGAACAAGAGTATCAAAATCGGCATTATCCCCGGTCACTTTGCTACAAACCACTCTCATATCAACTACTATGTTGACCTGAATAGTATCAAGAGAAGCTTCAAAATGGCAAAGGAAACTGCTAAGGAGCTTGCCGCAGAATATATGAATACACATATTGATACCATTATCTGTATGGAAGGTACATCAATGCTTGGTGCGCTTCTGGCTCAGGAGCTTTGCGAAAGCAATCATCACTCCATCAACAGCGGCAATGACATCTATCTTATCAATCCTGAAATGAATTCCAATAATCAGATTATCTTCCGTGATGACAGTCAGGGAAAAATCTGGAACAAGAGAATTCTTCTCCTCATTTCTTCCGCTTCCACAGGTAAGACAATCAACCGCTGTGTAGAATGCCTCAAGTACTACAACGGCGTTCTTGTGGGTGTTTCTGCAGTATTCAGCGCTATTAAGGAGCTTGACGGAATCAAGGTAAATTCCGTATTCTCCAGCGATGACATTCCTGACTATATGACATTCTCCACAGGTGAATGCCCTGCCTGCAGGGAAAAGCAGAAGGTTGACGCTATCGTTAATGCACACGGATACTCAAAATTATAAAAAAATCCCTGAAGCTTAAGTCGGGCCGCGATATAGAAATATTACAAAGCTACTTTTGATATTAATTTCAAAAGTAGCTTTGCGTTACTTGCGTCATTGACTTTTTATGGTATATTTGTTATAATTAATTACGCGATAAATTAGAATTTGTAGGTGAATTTCTATGAAAAGAGAACTTGGAATAGCACGTTGTGGAC
>CAZGRB010000314.1:0-1729 GCA_964527695.1 uncultured Ruminiclostridium sp. | reverse complement strand
GACGGAACAGCAAAAGGTGGTATAATAATACCTATAAAGAACGAGCTTGATATTCCTGTTAAGCTTGTGGGTGTAGGCGAAAAAATAGATGATTTACAGAATTTTATACCGCAGGACTATGCGGAAATTCTGTTTGCCGAAAATGGAGATAAAGAATGAAACTTGTAGTTGCTACCAACAATCAGGGTAAAGTCAAGGAGTTCAGACAGCTCCTTGAGCCCCTCGGCTTTGAACCTGTATCCTTAAAGGATGAGGGCATTGAAATTGATATAACCGAGGACGGCGAAACCTTTGCGGAAAATGCACATATAAAGGCGCAGGCAGTTTATGAAATCTGTAAGTGCCCTGTGCTTGCAGACGACAGCGGACTTGAAATAGAGTTTTTAGGCGGTGCTCCCGGTATTTATTCTGCCCGCTATGCAGGTGAGGATGCTACCGACGCTGACCGCTGCAATAAGATTCTGTCCGAGCTTGACGGCGTTGATGTAAGTATGAGAAGCGCACGCTTCGCCTGTGCATTATACTGCATTATGGATGATGAAACCGAATACTCCGTGCTTGGAACAATGAATGGTTTTATAGGTACCGAGCCTATGGGAGACAATGGTTTCGGATATGACCCTATTTTCATGATTGATGAAGAAACAAGCGTCGCAATGATAAGCGACGAAGAAAAGAATAAGATAAGCCACAGAGCCGAGGCAATGCGTAAGCTTGCCGAGGTGCTTAAGGCTAATGTATAAATAAAAGAAAGGTTGTTCACATATATGACAGGAAAAGAACGTGCAAAGCTCCGTGCTATTGCTAATACTTACGAAACAATTCTTCTTGTAGGCAAGAACGGAATCAGTCCCGAGCTTATAAAGCAGGCTGACGACGCACTTGAAAAGAGAGAAATGATAAAGGGAAAGGTACACGAAACCTGCGAGCTTACCGCAAGAGAAGTCTGCACAGAGCTTTGTGAAGCTGTAAAGGCTGAGCCTATTCAGGTTATCGGCACAAAGTTTGTAATTTACAGACAGAATAAGGATAAGAAAAAGAGAGTAATATTTATAGATGAGTAAGGTAGGAATTTTCGGGGGTTCATTCAACCCCATTCATAAGGGACATACTGAGCTTGCAAGAACAGCATTCAAGATGCTGAAGCTTAATGAAATGCTCATTATCCCTACAGCCCAGTCACCTCATAAGCAGACTGCTGAGGTTTCCTTTGAGGACAGAGCGGAAATGTGCCGTTTGGCCTTTGAAAATGACAAGGGTTTTGTTATTTCAGATATTGAAAAGCAGCTGGGCGGTACAAGCTACACAATAAACACTGTTCGTGCGCTGAAGGAAATATATCCGAAGAAAACCGAGTTTTATCTTATAATCGGCGGCGATATGCTGTTTTATTTTGAGAACTGGTTCCGCCACGAGGCACTTTTAAAGGAATGTCACGTTGTGGCAGCTGCAAGGGAAAACGACAGCTATGTTGATATGCTTGAATACGCAAACGAGCTGGGCAGGGTAAAGGTGCTTAATCTACCTGTTGTTGAGATTTCTTCCACAGAGCTTCGAGAAAAGCTTGCAAAAGGCGAAGACTGCGGCGATATGCTTGATGAAAAGGTTATGGCTTATATAACCGAAAGGGGTATCTACCGTGGCTGATGATTATAAAGAGCTTATAAAAGGCGTGATGGGCAAGAAAAGATATATTCACAGCTGTAATGTGGCTGAAATGTGTGTAAAG
>CAZGRB010000313.1:0-1761 GCA_964527695.1 uncultured Ruminiclostridium sp. | reverse complement strand
TTTTTTATTTACTTGTGGGTATTATTGCCATTTACACGGTTTGATATTCGGACTCACATTCTTCTCAGGTTTATTTCTTTATACTCGTTGTTTTCAATTAGATTTCTGACTTGATTTTCTTTTTGTTTTCATACATTGCGTTATCCGCACGTGTAAATACATCTGAATAGCATTTATCGCCGTCGGAAAAATCCGCTGTTCCATAGGCAATTGATATTCCTTGTTCGCCGCCTCGACTGCGTTCGTTCAGTAAAGCGGAGTCCAGATTATTGTAAAGGGCATTACGGCTTGTATAATTTACTCCTTTAAGAATAATTACAAACTCATCACCGCCGATTCTGTAGACGGGGCAGCTTACAAATGCGGTTTCGATAAGCTTTGCGGCATTTGTGATAAGCATATCACCGTAATAATGCCCCAGAGTGTCATTTGTTTTCTTCAATTCATTAAGGTCAAGTACAACGACTGCAAATTCTGCATTGTTATCGCCGATTTCCTTTTCAAGCCGTTTAACCGCTTCATCATATGCTGTTTTATTTTCAACACCCGTGAGCGTATCGAGATATGCAAGCCTGTTGATTTTCTGAACATATAGGTTCAGTTCATCAGTGGTTTTCTGCAGTGCATTTGCGAGTACACCGATTTCATCTTTTGTGTGAACATCAATATCAATATTAAGATTGCCTTTTGCGATTTTATCGGCGGCCGATGTAAGTTTCTCAAGCGGTTTTGTTATTGTGTTGCATATTACAATTGTTATAACGATGAAGATAACCGCAACCAGTATTGTCAGTATGCCAATGTGGGAAATTGTCTTGTTGAGATTACTGTTTATATCGCTTTCAGGTACAGCAATGCACAGGTTCTGACCATTTTTAAGAGTTCTGTATGTATATACTTTTTCAGCTCCGTTGTAGTTGTAATGGAAAAGGTTACCGTTGTAATCATTTAGTGTGTACTTGTCGTATACCTCATAAAAAATGATATTTTCCTGTCTGGGTGTTGTACCTGCAGGAAGAGAAGGGTGATAAATGATATTGAAATCATCATCTGTCAGATAAGCTTGTCCTGTTTCGTATGCGGTAATACCTGCAATTTTATTTTCGAGCATTGTAAAATCAATATCAATACCTATTATTCCTATGAAGGTATTATCGGCATACAGAGGAATAATATAGGAAATCATACGTACACCAGTGTTTTTGTTGTAATATGGAGGAATCCATGTGGGAACTCCTGCGTTGCGTGGTATATAGTACCAGCCTACATATTCTACATCATCCTCACTGTAAAGTGAAATATCTGTGCAGGGGAACGGAGTCAGTGTTTCATTTTCAGAGTTTCTTGTGTAGAAAAATCCCGCATCCGGAGCAGTAAGTTCAGTGCTGTATCTTATATATACACCGATACAGTCGTCCGTTACATTTGCGGCATTGAGCATAAGAGGCTGTATATAATCGGAAAGCTTATCAAAAAAGTCAGGACTGGTTATCGTAGTATTGCTTGTGGCGATGTAATCATTAATACAGCCTGAAAGTACTGTTACGGTTTGTTCGGTTCGTCCCAGAATTCCGTTTATATCGGCAGCACCGTTCTGTACAAGCAGATTAAGAATATCAGCGGAATTATTGTTTGCAAGAGCAGACATATTATTTATGGTGATTCCGCCTATAAGCACTGTACAGAGAAGGATTATTGCCAGAGTAAAAGCAATAAATTTTGTTTTAAAGGTTGGAAATATTGCATTAAACACCAATGAAC
>CAZGRB010000312.1:0-1773 GCA_964527695.1 uncultured Ruminiclostridium sp. | reverse complement strand
CAGATGATCGACTTTAAAATTGTAGACATCAACGGACAGTTCCGTCACGTTACAATCCCCGCAGGTCAGTTCAACGAAGATACTCTTAAGGAAGGTATCGGATTTGATGCATCCAACTACGGCTACGCAGTTGTAGAAAAGAGCGATATGGTATTTATCCCTGACCTTGATACAGCACTGGTTGACCCTTTCTGTGCAGTTCCCACATTATCCATTACAGGTAATGCAATGGTTATCGACTATCCTGAAAACCGTCCCCTTGACCAGTATCCCAGAAATATCGTTCTTGCTGCTGAGCAGTACATGAAGGATACAGGTATTGCTGATACAATGCTTATTCTTCCCGAATTTGAATTCCACCTCTTTGATGATGCAGGCTGGTCTGTAACTCCCGAAAAAATCAGTATGCACGTTGACACCTCCCAAGCTTACTGGAACAGCGATACAGAAGGCAAGGGCTGTGTAGTTGCACATCAGAAGAACTATCACATTGCAAAGCCTTTCGATACATCCTATGAATGTCGTTCAGAAATGTGCATTGAAATGCAGAAGGCAGGTATCCCGATCAAGTACCACCACCCTGAAGTAGGTGCGGCTGGTCAGTTTGAAATTGAGCCTATGCTCGGTCAGATGTCCCAGATGGCTGACGCTACAATGATGATAAAGTACATCATTCACAATACCGCTCTCAAGTACGGCAAGGCTGCTACATTCATGCCCAAGCCCGTATACGGCGAAGCAGGTAACGGTATGCACGTTCATATGCTTTTACTCAAGGACGGCGAGCCTGTATTCTCCGATGATAACGGTTATTCCCACCTCAGCGAAACAGCGCATTACTTCATGGGCGGTCTCTTAAAGCACATTTCTTCTCTCTGTGCAATCACAAACCCCAGCACAAACTCCTTCAAGAGACTTGTACCCGGTTTTGAAGCACCTGTTACAGTTGGTTACGCAACCTCCAACAGAAGTGCGGTTATTCGTATTCCTGCTTATGCAAAGACACCCAAGCTCAGACGTTTTGAAATCCGTAACCCTGACGCTACCTGCAACCCCTATCTGGCTTATGCAGCTATCCTTATGGCAGGTCTTGACGGTGTGAAGAATAAGATTGACCCTCATGCAAACGGCTGGGGACCCTACGACTTCAATCTCTATAAGCTTTCAGACGAAGAAAAGGCTAAGCTTTCATCCCTTCCTACAACACTTGATGCAGCGCTTGATGCACTTGAAGCTGACCACGACTACCTTACAGAAGGCGGTGTATTCCCCGAACAGCTTATCAAGACATTTATCGCAAACAAGAGAAAGGAATGCTTTGAATTATCCAAGATTCCTCATCCTGCTGAGTTTGACAGATACTTCAATCTTTAATATCTCTGAAACAGCAGCCGTGTTGATGCAACACGGCTGTTTTTATGTATTACGGTTGACAAAACAGCCGATATATGGTTTAATTATAATAATACATTTTATGGGAGAATTTACTATGGAAAGACGCGACAAAATAAACTATTATCTTGATATTGCTGAGGCTGTGTGTGAGCGAAGCACTTGTATCCGCCGCCAGTTCGGCGCAATTATTGTAAAGAACGATGAAATTATTTCCACAGGCTATAATGGTGCACCGAGAGGCAGAAAAAACTGTTGCGATGTGGGCTGTGTCCGTGAGGAACTCAATATCCCGAGAGGTGAACGCTATGAGCTTTGCCGTTCCGTTCACGCAGAGGCAAACGCAATTATTTCTGCTGCAAGAAGTGATATGATAGGTGC
>CAZGRB010000311.1:0-1790 GCA_964527695.1 uncultured Ruminiclostridium sp. | reverse complement strand
CCTCAACCAGCGCACCCTTGGGTAATTCCTTTACAGCAACGCAGGAACGTGCGGGCTTTTCGGTAAAATACTGTGCATATACTTCATTGAAGGCTGTAAAATCAGCCATATTGCTTAAAAAACATACCGTCTTGACTGCGCTCTTCAATGAGCCGCCTGCGGTACTGAGCACTGCTTCAAGATTCTTGCAGACACGATGAGTCTGCTCGGTGATTGTCTCACCCTCGATTACACCTGTTTCGGGATTCAGGGGAATCTGTCCCGATGTAAATATAAGATTGCCTGTAATTACCGCCTGTGAATAAGGGCCTATTGCAGCAGGAGCATTACTTGTCTGAACTTTACTGCTCATATTGTTTCTCCTTTCAGAAATCACACTATTTTGAATCCTTCAGAGCGTAAGGATTTTGTAATCAGATTAACGTGTTCGTAATTCTTTGTTTCCATTTCAATTCTCAGGAAACAGCCGTTTACGCTTTCGGTATTGCCTTTTTCGTAGTGAACGCCTGTTACGTTTCCGCCGCAGTCGGCAATGATACGTGAAATATCCTTGAGCTGACCCGGTTTGTCTATAAGCTCAATCAGCAGACTTGAGGAGCGTCCCGAATTTCTGAGTCCCCTGTCGATTACGTGGGAAAGACTTGTAACGTCAATGTTTCCGCCTGAAACAATAGCCGCAACTTTCTTGCCCTTCAGGTCAAACTTGTTGAACATCACTGCTGCAACCGCTGCTGCGCCTGCGCCTTCGGCAACCATTTTCTGCTTTTCGATAAGGGCAAGGATTGCACTCGCTACCTCGTCGTCGCTTACAAGAGCGATTTCATCAACATATTCCTTTACCAGTGCGTAGGTGTTCTCGCCGGGCTGTTTCACTGCGATACCGTCTGCGATTGTGGAAACGGAATCAAGACGTTCAATTCCGCCGTTCTTTATGGAGTTATACATACTTGGCGCACCTGCTACCTGAACGCCGTACACCTTTACAGAGGGCCTTATCTGCTTTGCTGTATAAGCAATACCTGATATAAGTCCGCCGCCGCCAACGGGAACTACGATAGCATCAATGTCATCAAGCTCGCCCAGCACTTCAAGGGCAATTGTACCCTGACCTGCAATTACGTTTTCGTCATCAAAGGGATGAACAAAGGTATAACCTTTGCTTTCCTTAAGCTCAAGAGCCTTTTTGTAAGCGTCGTCATAGCAGCCCTCCACAAGGCATACATCTGCACCGAAACCCTTGGTTGCCTCAACTTTTGAAATTGGGGCGGTGTCGGGTAGGCAGATAAGAGATTTTATACCGTTTTTGGTTGCCGCCAGTGCGACTCCCTGTGCATGATTACCCGCTGAGCAGGCGATTACGCCCTTTGACTTTTCTTCTTCTGACAGCATTGCTATCTTATATGCTGAGCCTCTTACCTTGAATGAGCCTGTAATCTGAAGATTTTCGGGCTTCAGATACAGTTCGCATTCGGGAGCTATCCCGTATGCTCGTACCACATCCGTTTCACGTATAATATTTTTCAGAACCATCTGTGCATTGAATACCTTATCGAGTGTCAGCATTATTCATTCCGCCTTTCGTGCTTTTTATAAATCTGTATGTGCTTCGTGGCAAAATAAAAACCCGCCTCAAAGCTTCCGATTGCTTTGAGACGGGTGAAAAGTCTTATTTTTCACTCGCGGTACCACTCAAATTGCGGATTAAATATTCCGCCACCTCTTCGAAGTCTATCAACTTCTATGCATTAACGCAGCATTCACGGGAAACGCCTACTGGGTGTAAACCTTTG
>CAZGRB010000310.1:0-1807 GCA_964527695.1 uncultured Ruminiclostridium sp. | reverse complement strand
GCCGCAAAGAATACGAAAAGAAGCATAAGAGATACACCAGTTACAATTTCGGGGTTAATAATGGGCATATTAGTAACGTTAAGAACTACTGCTTTCGGAATTTTTTTCATGCTGTTGATACCGATAGCGGCCAGCGTTCCGAGAATAGTGGAAATTATACTTGCAAATACAGCAATTATAATTGTATTTATAAGTGAAGAAATAATTATTTCATTTCTGAACAGCTTTTCATACCACTCAAAGGTAAATCCGCTGAATACAGAACGGCTTTTGGTTTCATTAAAGGAGAAAACAATAAGCACAAAAATCGGAACATAAAGAAACATAAGAACAAGTCCGATATAAATTTTTCCAAGTTTTTTCATCGTGCTCCTCCTTAAATCAATACCTGATCATCAGGACTGAACTGATTCATTACAGTCATGATAACAAGGATTATAACCATAAGCACCATGGAAATGGCGGCACCCAGATGAGGGTTGTATGAATTTCCGAGGAACTGCATTTCAATAAGGTCACCGATAAGAAGGTTTGAACCGCCTCCTAACATTCTTGATATAATGAATGTTGAAATTGCAGGAACAAAAACCATTGTAATTCCCGATGTAACGCCGGGAAGGCTTAAAGGGAAAATCACCCTGAATAATGTTCTGACAGAGTTGCAGCCGAGGTCGTTTGCGGCTTCAATAACGCTCTTATCAATCTTTACCATTACAGAGTAAAGAGGCAGAATCATAAAAGGAAGGTAGTTATATACCATTCCGAGAACAACTGCACCCTCAGTATTAATAAGCTTGAACGGTCCAAGGCCAATCATTCCGAGGAGCTGATTTATAATGCCATTGTTGCCAAGAAGAGTCATCCACGCATAAGTTCTGAGCAGAAAATTCATCCACATAGGAAGCATAACTATCATAAGCATTGTTCCCTGTGTATGCTTTGACATACGGGATAACAGATATGAAAGAGGATATGCAATAACAAGACAGATTATAGTAGCAATAATTGCAAGCCATATTGAACGCATAAAAATATTTGCATACTGCCCTACATCCGAAATATACTCAATGGTAAATTCACCGCTGTCGGTTGTAAAAGCAAAATAAACGACCATCAGAAGAGGTACAACAATAAACACAACCATCCAGACCAGATAAGGTGCAGAAAAAGCCTTTAATTTCATTACTCTTCCTCCACTTTCTTCATAATGTGGATATCATAGGGGTCAACAGCCATACCTATCATTGTACCGACGGGCTCAAACTTTGTGGAATGAATCATCCACTTATGATCAACACCGTCAACAATCATTTCATAATGAACACCCTTGAACACAACTGATTCAACAATACCTGTAAGCTTCGCCTGTTCAGCAGGAATAATCCTTATATCCTCAGGACGGATTACAACATCAACCGTCTCATTGGGCGAAAAGCCCTTATCAACACATTCAAAGCGTCTTCCCGTAAATTCAACAACACAGTCCTCGGGCATACAGCCGTTAATAATATTACTTTCACCGATAAAGTCAGCAACAAAGGCATTTTCTGGTTCATTATAAATATCTGTGGGAGAACCGATCTGCTGAATATTACCATTATTCATAACTACAATGGTGTCACTCATTGTAAGTGCTTCTTCCTGATCATGTGTTACATATACAAAGGTAAGCTCAAGCGCCTGCTGAATTTTTCTCAATTCTGTCTGCATTTCCTTACGGAGCTTCAGGTCAAGTGCACCCAGAGGTTCATCCAGAAGCAGAACCTTAGGACGGTTCACAAGCGCACGTGCAATTGCGACACGCTGC
>CAZGRB010000309.1:0-1816 GCA_964527695.1 uncultured Ruminiclostridium sp. | reverse complement strand
ACACAGGTTTCCATTGCCCAGAAAACTGCGGAGTATGAAGAGCTTTCAGCCAAACTTGTTCAGGTGCAAACCGAAAATGAACAGCTTAAGCGTTATTCAAGTACCGAATACCGACTCGATTATATCGAGGAAATTGCCCGTGACGAGCTTGACTATTCATATGCCGATGAAAAAATATACTATTTCGTTCCCAGTAACTGATTTCGAGGTGTTTTCGTGAAAAATAAGGACAGAGAAAAGCTTTCGGTTGTCTTCAGAATCGGAGCGCTTGCGGTTGCCGTAATAATTGTTCTGAGCTTTGTGCTTCAGTCATTTATGACACTCTGATTCAAAAAATGTAACAAAAAAGCGGATTTTCGTAAAATATACGGAAATCCGCTTGATTTTTGTCTCAATAAGTTGTATAATAGATGTGGTAAAAAATTCTGACATGGAGGAAAAAACAATGTCCAACAAAATTTTAATCGAAACATCTGCACGTCACGTACACGTAAGTGCAGAAGCACTTGAGGTGTTATTCGGCAAGGGTGCAGAGCTTACAAAGAAAAAGGATCTCTCCCAGCCCGGTCAGTACGCTTGTGAAGAAAGAGTTACAATCGTAGGCCCTAAGAAGCAGCTCGCAAATGTATCTATTTTAGGCCCTGTACGCCCCGCTACACAGGTTGAGCTTTCCGCTACCGACGCACGCTCTATCGGTGTTCCCGTTGTTATCAGAGAATCCGGCGATATCGCAGGTACACCCGGCTGCAAGATTATCGGACCTGCAGGCGAAATCGAAATCAGCGAAGGCGTTATCGTTGCTAAGCGCCACATCCACATGATTCCCGAAACAGCTGAAAAGCTCGGCTTAAAGAACAAGGATATCGTATGGGTTAAGGCTGAAACAGACGGCAGAACCGCCCTTCTCGGTGATGTTGTTGTACGTGTAAGCGAAACATTCGCAGACGCTATGCACATCGATACAGACGAATCCAACGCTATCTGCGCTGCTCCCGGTATGTTCGGCGAAATCATCAAGGAGCTTTAATCGTAAGTTACATAACATATTTAAAGCCTGCGGATTCCGCAGGCTTTTGTGATGTTAATTCTTATAAATCAAGTTCAAAATACAGCTCAGCTTTTTCATTGTCATTATATTTTTCAGTTTCCTGAAATCCGCTGCTTCGGTACAAGTGCTGCGCCGCAGAAAACTGCTTTCGTGTATCTAAACATATTTTATTATATCTTTGTTCTCTTGCATAAGCTATGGCGTAATCCAAAAGTAACCTTCCGTAGCCCTTACCCTGAAATTCAGGCAATACAAACATACGCTTAAGTTCAATCACTTTATTTTCGATATCAATTATGCGCACTGCAACGGTTCCTATGATAATATCATTATCAAACAAACACCAGAAACAGCCGTTCTGCATATAATTACACTCAACATCCGCAATATCGGCGTGCCTGTCAAGCGGCGAATATGGAATACCAACCGCCGAAAACCATTTTTCAAAAAATGTTCCTACCGATTCCTGCATATCAGGTTTAAAAGCCGCAATATCCATTTACTCTGCCTCCGCAAATCCATATTTTTAGTAAATTATAGCAAAAATAACCATAGAAGTCAATACAAACCACAGTTTTTCAGTTTATAATTCAGACAGGATATTTTTTCAAAAAGGTATTGACAAACCCGAAACATTCTGATATAATATTAATGTTCTTTGAGTAACACTCAGCTTGAACTTATGAGCCACTAGCTCAGGCGGCAGAGCACCTGCCTTTTAAGCAGGGTGTCCCGGGTTCGATTCCCGGGTGGCTCACCACGGCCCGT
>CAZGRB010000308.1:0-1831 GCA_964527695.1 uncultured Ruminiclostridium sp. | reverse complement strand
TACATTTTCTTCACCGCCCAAAACCAATTTTGAAAAACGGATTTCCTTGCCCTCTGAAAGTTCCTCGGTCTGCGCTTCATCCGTAATAAATAATACAGTATTTTTCAACGCTTAACCTACGTTATACCAAAATACGGCATAAGAGTCAAGCAAATTGCGCTTAAATCTTACGGTTTAAACAGGTGCTGTGACGGACACGCTAAGGCCGCCCCTACATTTTTCCGCGTAACAAAGCGGTTGTTGCAGGGGCGGTCTGTGACTGCCTGTTAAATTTGTACAGAATATATGCCTATCACCTGTTTTATCCTGCCACTGTTACCGTAGCACCATCGCTTTCAGGAAATCCTTCTACCCTCTCGCCCTCAAAATTCCAGTAAAGCACCTCGCCGCCTTCTGTTGCACCGCCTATAATGTTCTGCTCATAGTCCATTGTCCAGGTGTAACCCTTGCCGCTTTGCCTGAGGGTCTTTTCAAGCTTGTCGTAATAATAAACATACTCGGGTACGGGGTCGTCGGCGTTTTCTTCAAGCGACCAGACTGTTTCTCCGCCGAATATCAGCTTGCTGTAATCTCCGTAGAGGTTTTCCGCTTCAAAGGTCCATATCGTTTCATGTACTGTGTCCTTTTTGAAGCCGCGGATAAGAGGCGTGCGCTCAAAGGCTTCAAGAACGCCGCCTTCTTTCTGCTCACCCGCCGTAATGAACTGGTTCATGGGCACTTTGGCCTGCTTGATATTTGCATATTTTAAAGTAGATGAAAAGCTATACTCGGGCGAGCTGTAAATAACGCAGAATTTTTTATGCCCGTACTCGTCCTCGTAGCGGTACGCCTTAACCTCGCCGAAATGCTCAAAAGGCACGTCTATAACGGGTACCTTCAGCGAGAACCAGCCGCCTGTTATAATAGCAACAATCAATATACCTACAAGGATTGCCTGCTTCATTCTGTGTTTTTTCATGAAGCGGGCGAATTTTTCGCCTGTGGTCTTTGCTTCTGCCTGTAAGGGCAAGGACTGGCTGATTTTTTCATACTCGTCCTTGCAGTCGGTGCAGTCTTCAAGATGCTCCTTTACCGCCTCGGCGGTTTTTTCGCTTACCGCCTCGTCATGATAGAGGGGCAGTAAATCCTTTATAATTTCGCAGTCTATTTTCATATTAATTCTTCCTTTCTCAGCGTCTCGGTTATCATTTTCTTTGCACGGTAGAAGGTGACCCTCGCCCAGCTTTCGGTTTTCCCGAACAGCCTTGCAATTTCGGCAAACTGCAGCTCGCCGAAAACTCTTAACGAGAACACCTCTTTATAGGGTTCTGAGAGATTGTGAAGCGCTCTGTGAATATAAAAAGCTGTGTCCTTTTCCACTACGAGCTGTTCAAGTGACGGCACATTATCGGGAGTTATATCCTCGGTGTTTTCTGCGGATATTTCCCGTCCTGCAATGCGACATTTATTCAGCCATATATTGCGGGCTATGGTGCATAGCCATGTGTAAAGGCTGCTGCTCTGCATAAAGCTTTCACTGTGCCTTATCGCGCGCAGAAATGCCTCCTGTGTAATATCCTCTGCCTCGGTTTCGTTTCTGCACAGTGACATTACATAGCGAAAAACCGATTTATATTCGCCGCAGAGGACTTCATCGGAAATAGGCTGTTCTTTTTTCTTCACGTTCTCACTTCCCTTCTATACGTTAGACAAAGATTGAGGAAGAATGTTACAAAAAATCGACTGTTTTTTTACAGTCGATTTGTGTATTTTCAGATGAACAGAATCCATACCAGCTTACCTTCCGGGAAGGGATAAGTAAAATACAACGTCGCTGACAATTCGCACGCTC
>CAZGRB010000307.1:0-1837 GCA_964527695.1 uncultured Ruminiclostridium sp. | reverse complement strand
GCGGATTCTTTTTGGGCATTGTATTAATATCTTTATTCATTTACACAACCCCCTTTTAAGATAAATCGACACGAGGGTCGAATATTTTGTAGCAGATATCTGAAATAAGGTTCATAATTACCATAATGGTAGCAAGGAAGATAGTTGTTCCCATCACCATGGGATAGTCACGGTTTATGATACTTGAGAAGAAATACTTGCCGATACCTGGTACGTTGAAAATCTGTTCAACGACAAGGCTGCCTGTAAGAATGTATGCAATCATAGGACCAACATAGGTAATAACAGGTGTTACCGCATTTTTGAGAGCGTGCTTGAAAATAACACCCTTGGGAGAAACACCCTTTGCCTTTGCTGTGCGGATATAATCCTGTCCCAGTACGTCAAGCATACTTGAACGGGTAAGGCGTGTTATATAAGCCATAGGATAAAGGCTGAGCGAAACGACAGGAAGGACAAGTCCCGCAGCGGTTGAACCATTTGACGGGAAAATCGGTATCTTTGCACAGAACACCAGTAGTAGTATCGTGGCTATGACAAAGGATGGCATGGCGACACTTGCCGTTGACAATACCATTATGACTTTATCGATAATCTTATCGTGAAATACAGCAGCCAGCGAACCCATTACAAGTCCGAAAACAATCGCAATTGCAGCTGCAATGATACCAAGCTTACCACTGGTCTTAAAGCCTTCGAGAATAAGGTCGGTAACGTTTCTGCCACGGTTTTTGATTGACGGACCGAAATCGAACTTTACAACGTCACCGAGATATGTTGTGTACTGCTCCCAGACAGGCTTATCAAGCCCGTACTTTGCCTCCAGCTGTGCAGTAACAGCGGCACTGGGCGATTTTTCGCTGAGGAACGGGCCACCGGGAATGGCCTTCATAACGAAAAATGTGATGGTGATTACAAGAAATACCGTAAAAATTGCAAGAAGAACACGTTTCACGATATAAAACACCAGCTTTGAATCCAAAACATTCATCTCCTTAGTGTAGATTTATTTACCGAAACGCTTTCGCCGTTAATCGGCATACATACGATTAAAGTATATCATATTTTTCTCACTTTTACAAGCCCTTTTTACAAAATTTTATAAAATTATATATGTAAATTTTTGGCTTAACCGTGCTAATTGATTAGCGTTTTACCGTAACAAATCAAAGCAGGCTTTTCCTGTACTCGCCTGCTGTCATACCAGTCCGTGACCTGAACTGACGAATAAAATGAACATCATTTTCATAACCGCAGAGTTCGGCAATCCGATTTATGGAAAGCGAGGTATTGCTGAGATAATATTTCGCCATTTCAAGCCTAGATGTAATTACATCCTCATAGCAGCTTATTCCGAATTCCCTCTTATAAAGTGCCTGAAAATGCGAAGGGCTAAGGGAAACCCTTACCGCAAAATCCGAAATAGTACATTTACTTGCAGGATTGCGGTAAATCTCCGCCCTCAGGGAGCGCAGTGCTGAATAATGAGCAGTATGTCCGTATTTTTCATCAGTTCCCCCGAGCTTTGCCAGAAGTAATCGCAGAAGAAGATTAAGACTTTCCGTCTTGTTGGGACTTTGGGTTACGCTTTCAAGATTCAGCTGCAATAGTATATTTTCTACAGAAACTATGTCAGATATTCTGAAAACAGTGTTCATCGGCAAACCGATTCTGCTGAGGAAGCCCTCGGAGTTCTCGATATCAAAATGTATCCAGTGATTTACGAATTCCTCACCGTCAGCACGGTAATACTGGGGAAAATTTCCTGAATAAAGAATTGCTGAATCCGAAGGATACGTGATATACTCATTACCAACACGAACCTGAGCAGTTGTTT
>CAZGRB010000306.1:0-1839 GCA_964527695.1 uncultured Ruminiclostridium sp. | reverse complement strand
TAAGTATCAGGTACCGAGAATGGTATATGTCAACAAGATGGACATTATGGGTGCTGACTTCTACAACGTAGTTGGCATGATCAAGGACCGTCTCAAGGCAAATGCCGTTCCGATTCAGCTCCCTATCGGCGCTGAAAGCACATTCAGAGGAATTGTAGACCTCGTTGAAATGAACGCAGACATCTACTATGATGATCTCGGTAAGGACATGAGAGTTGAAGAAATCCCTGAAGATATGAAGGAAATCGCAGCTAAGTACAGAGAGGAACTCCTCGAAGCTGTTTCTGAACAGGACGAAGAGATCATGGAAAAGTACCTCGGCGGCGAAGAAATCACTATTGAAGAAATCAAGAAGTGTATCAGAAAGGCAACTATCGCTAACGAAATGGTTCCTGTAGTATGTGGTACATCCTACAGAAACAAGGGCGTACAGAAGCTCCTCGACGCAGTAGTTGACTATATGCCTTCTCCTCTTGACATCCCTGCTATCAAGGGTACAGACCCTGACACAGGTGAAGAAACAGAGAGAAAAGCAGGCGACAACGAACCTTTCTCCGCTCTTGCATTCAAGATCGCTACCGACCCCTTTGTTGGTAAGCTCTGCTACTTCCGTGTTTACTCCGGTACAGTAGAAGCAGGTGCAAGCGTTCTCAATGCAACTAAGGATAAGAAGGAACGTATGGGCCGTATCTTACAGATGCACGCTAACCACAGACAGGATCTCGATATCTGCTACTGCGGCGATATCGCAGCAGCTGTAGGTGTTAAGAACACAACAACAGGTGACACTCTCTGTGATGAAGCTCATCCTGTTATTCTTGAGTCCATGGAATTCCCGGACCCCGTTATCTCGCTGGCTATCGAGCCCAAGACAAAGGCTGGTCAGGAAAAGATGGCTCTCGCTTTAGCAAAGCTTGCTGAAGAAGACCCCACATTCAGAACCTATACAGACGAAGAAACAGGTCAGACTATCATTTCCGGTATGGGCGAACTCCACCTCGAAATCATCGTTGACAGACTTCTCCGTGAATTCAAGGTTGAAGCTAATGTAGGTGCTCCTCAGGTAGCATATAAGGAAACAATCACAGGCTCTACAGAGCAGGATACAAAGTACGCTCGTCAGTCCGGCGGTAAGGGTCAGTACGGTCACGTTAAAATCCGCGTTGAACCCAACGAATCCGGTAAGGGCTACGAATTTATCAACAGCATTGTCGGCGGTTCTATTCCCAAGGAATACATCCCCGCTGTTGACGCAGGTATCCAGGGTGCTATGCAGGCCGGTGTACTGGCAGGATTCCCCGTAGTTGACCTTAAGGTTACACTCTACGACGGTTCTTACCATGAAGTTGACTCTTCTGAAATGGCGTTCAAGATTGCAGGTTCTATGGCAATCAAGGAAGCTTGTAAGAAGGCAAGCCCCGTAATTCTCGAACCTATCATGAAGGTAGTAGTTATCGTTCCCGAAGAATACATGGGCGACGTTATCGGCGATATCAGCTCACGTCGTGGTAACATTCAGGGTATGGAAGACAGAAACGGTGTTAAGCAGATCAACGCACTTGTTCCGCTTTCCGAAATGTTCGGTTACTCCAACGACTTACGTTCCAAGTCTCAGGGCCGTGGTCAGTATGTAATGGAACCCCACAGCTATATTCAGGTTCCCAAGAACATTGCAGAAGGCATCATCAGCAAGAGAGCAAAGGATTAATTTTATTAAAAATTTTTCAAAAAACTCTTGTAATTTCAGTAATTTTTTGGTACAATAGTATCATCATAGTTTTAATTAAACTTTTAGGAGGACAAATCAAATGGCAAAGCAGCATTTTGAACGTACCAAGC
>CAZGRB010000305.1:0-1853 GCA_964527695.1 uncultured Ruminiclostridium sp. | reverse complement strand
GTGGGTAAGCTTAAAAAGATAACTCCTGCCGAAGTGCTTAAAAACAGAGAATAAACTAAAATAGCCGCCATTTAAAGGGAGCCCCTTTGGGCAATTCCCGCCTTTTATAAGAAACAGCTAACCCCGCAGTTGCAAAACGGCGGGGTTAAAAGCTTCTATATGACGGACACGCTAATGGCGGCTATTTCTTACATCCCAAACTCAACCTCATATGTAACAATAACCTCATGCACCTCGGCATTACGATTGATTCTGCTGAATTTCCATTGCTTTTTCTGTGCTGTTTTTTATTTGTTGGAAAAATTTTAATAATTGCAATTAAAAATGCTATATTATTCAATTATATTAGCGTTTTTGATTCGGATTTTTTTCTGAATTAGTTTTTTAAGCAACCGATGGGGACTACATATACGCCATCTTGACGACGGTATGCGTAATCGCCGGTTCCTGTTAAAACCATAAGAAAAGACGGAGTGTTCATTTTATCGGTATCAATCTTGTCTTTCATCGATTTTAAACTTTTTGCACCTTCCTCAATGAGCTTATCGCCGCCGAGCTTGATTTCGACAAGGCCGTATCTGCCGTTTCTCAAATGAATGACTGCATCACATTCCTGTCCGTCTTTGTCTCGGTAGTGGTAAACGCTGCCGTTAAGTGCATCAGCAAAAACACGAAGATCTCGGATGCAGAGCGTTTCAAATAGGAAGCTGTTCGACGGTCGTGGTTTTGCCACACCATTTAGGGCCTTCAATCAGTACCGCACCTTTGCCTTCCAA
Source organism: uncultured Ruminiclostridium sp. (assembly GCA_964527695.1). GTDB lineage: Bacteria > Bacillota > Clostridia > Oscillospirales > Ruminococcaceae > Ruminiclostridium_E. Next base: position 1,077 of record CAZGRB010000305.1, on the reverse strand, counting down.
TTTTCTTTTCAGAATATCGTCGGCAATTCTTTTTCTATATTTCTTCAATCGGAACACCTCGTTTCCATTCTCGTTGTCTATATTATACACCTTGTTTTATAGTGCGATGAAAAACAAATTATGTTGTTTTTTTGAAAATAAAATGTTATAATGACATAAATTAAAGAAAAACAGGGGTGCTTTATGTTACAGTTTTATCTATCATTGGTTGAGACTGAAGAGGAACGAAATCTGATTACCAAGCTTTATACAAAATATGAGCAGAAAATGTTTCGTGCAGCTGTAAGCGTATTGCGCAACAGCCATAGTGCCGAGGACGCTGTTCATGAGGCATTTCTGAAAATTATTGATAAACTTTCGCAATTATCTTTTGAAAATGATGTAAAAACGGAGGCTTTGCTTGTTATAATAGTAAAGAACGTTGCAATCAATATGTACAACAAGGAAAAAAGAATGGAAGCCTCGGAAATATTGGAGGAAACACTTGCTGATGACAGTTCTTTTTCCGAATACCGCCGCCTTGAAGAAACAAGCGCCAGAGAGGCTATCAACAAGCTGCCCGATGAACTTCGTGAGGTTATTATCTTAAGATACATATTGGAAATTGACGTTAAAACAATAGCATCAACCATGGACGTAGCCCCTACCACTGTATATGCCCGCATACAAAAGGCACGGACAGTCCTTCGTCAAATCCTGGAGGAAAACAATGAAAGAATTAAATGATGTTGATAATCTTTTTCTGAAAAGTATAACTGACGCTGTTCCCGAGGGTGAAGAACATAAGTTTTCACTCAGGTATAAGCTGCGCAAGAAACAGATTATCCGTAAATGGGAGCAGGAACAGAATATTTATGTTTACAAGCGCCCTGTCGTCAGACTGAAATATATACTTATTGCAATACTTATCGCTTGCATCGCTGCCCTTGCAGGCTTTGGCTTATTTGACCTGTTTGAGGGCTACAGAGTTACGGATTATGATATTTATTCCATGCTTTATATTGTTGATGATGTATCATCATATCCTGATACCATTGAAAAGAAATTTTATATTGATATGGATATGAGTGGGTATGA
>CAZGRB010000304.1:0-1889 GCA_964527695.1 uncultured Ruminiclostridium sp. | reverse complement strand
CAGAATATCGGTACCTGCATTACTGCTCTTCTTTCTTCAGTAGGTACAAATAAAAACGCAAAGCGTGCAGCACTTGTTCATCTTTCCTTCAATATTATCGGTACTATTATACTGCTTACTCTGTTCTGCATCATCAAATCAGTTGTATATATTCCTATTCTTGATGAATCCGCAACTCATATGGGTATTGCAGTTGCGCACTCAGCTTTCAATATTCTCTGTACCGCAATTCTCCTTCCTATGTCAGGATTCCTTGAAAAGCTTGCTATGAAGCTTATCCCCGACGATAAAAAGCCCGAAAAGAATGTTGAGCTTGATGAAAGACTCCTTGCTACTCCCCCTATTGCTCTCAAGCAGTGCAGCGATGTTGCAGGCGAAATGGCAAAGATTTCCGTTGAAGCGCTCAAAAAGAGTATATTAATGCTTCAGAAATATGACGAGGAAACAGCAGAAGAAATACGTTACCTTGAAAACAAAAGCGACCACTATGAGGATATTCTCAGTGCTTATCTCGTAAGGCTCAGCAGCCATCAGGTAAGCGAACAGGATAGCCTGGAATCTGCAAAGCTCCTTAAGATGATAGGTGATTTTGAAAGAATCTCCGACCATAGTGTAAATCTGGTAGAATCCGCTGAGGAAATGAAAGAAAAGAACCTGGAATTTACTCAAAACGCCAAAAAGGAAATTGAAGTTCTCAGCGCTGCTGTTACAGAAATACTTGACCTTACATACAAAGCTTACTCTGAGGGAGACCTCGAAGCGGCTTATCTTGTTGAACCTCTTGAACAGGTTATCGACGGTCTCAAGGAAAAGATGCGTACTCATCACATTTTAAGGCTTCAGCAGGGCGAATGTTCCATTATTGCAGGTTTCGTATGGTCAGACCTGCTCAACAATCTGGAAAGAACATCCGACCACTGTTCAAATATAGCAGGCTGTTTAATTGAAGCTGCCAACAATGAAATGACAGTTCACGAGGCTCTTCGTGACATCAGAAGCGACAGCCAGGACTACTGGGATAAATACAAGAATTATCTCAGCAAATACTCTTTTGAGAAATAATCCACAGACGAAAGGAACAACTCACTATGGAAATTCTGTTACAGGTTTTACTGCTTGCTGTCGGCTTTGTAATGCTGATTAAAGGCGCAGACTGGTTCGTTGACGGTTCTTCGGGAATTGCAGCAAAATTCGGCATCCCCCAGCTGGTAATCGGTCTTACTATCGTTGCAATGGGTACAAGCGCACCTGAAGCCGCTGTAAGTATCAGCGCCGCATTCACAGGAAATGCCGATATCACCATCGGCAATATCGTAGGAAGCAACATTCTCAATATCCTTATTATCTTAGGTCTTTCTTCGGTTATCGTACCGATTGCTGTCGCCCCATCCACAATCAAGATTGAAACGCCCTTTATGATTGCAATTACGGTTGTAATGCTGCTCCTCGGTCTTGACGGAGTTGTAAGCCTTATCGACGGCATTATCTTCCTCGTATTATTTGCCGCATATCTTGCATATCTGTTCTGGATGGCAAAAAAGGATAAGAACAAAGACAACGATGATGAAACAGCTAAGAATATGTCCGTTGCAAAGGCAATCATATTCGCAGTTATCGGTCTCGTACTTATCGTTCTCGGCAGTAACGTAACAGTTGATGCAGCTACAAAGATTGCAACCGCTTTAGGCGTAAGCGAACGCTTTATCGGTCTTACAATCGTTGCTCTCGGCACTTCCCTTCCTGAACTCTTCACCTCTGTTACAGCCGCAAGAAAGGGTAACGCCGATATCGCTATCGGTAACATTGTAGGAAGCAATATCTTCAATATTCTTTTCGTTGTAGGACTTTCCGCACTTATCGTTCCCGTACCTTTTGACCCGAAATTCATT
>CAZGRB010000303.1:0-1892 GCA_964527695.1 uncultured Ruminiclostridium sp. | reverse complement strand
GATGAGGAGGTTCAGTAATGAAGCGTCTTTTCAGAAAAATCGCCGCTGCTTTTCTGTGCGGTGCAATGCTTCTGCCGCTTTCGGCCTGCAATAAGGAAGATAAGCCTGTCGGAAATATTGATGATGTAACATTGATGGACGGCGATGTGTATGCGGTTATAAAGATTATGGACTACGGTGAAATAACTGCAAAGCTTTTTCCCGAGGTTGCCCCTAATTCTGTGGCAAAGTTCACCGAGCTTGCGGAGCGTGGATACTATGATATGAAGACTATACACAGAGTCATCGACAATTATGCAATTCAGGGCGGTTCGCTGAACGGCGACGGCACTGACGGCGAGATTCCCGATGCAGACTATGTGGCACTTGAAACCAGTGAATATGCAAGACATTTCTACGGTGCGCTCTGCTTTGCCGCCAACTCAAAGGGCAGCTTTGCTCAGTTCTGCATAGTTGACAATAACACTCCACAGGATATCGCAGGTGCAATCGCATCGCTTGAGGAACAGCTTTCGGACGAGGCAATAGTTTCAAGGCTTACCGCAGAGGATAAGGCATATTACACAGAGTATCTCAATAAGCTGAAAAAAATTCCGGCTGAGGTAGTTGAAAAGTATAATTCCAGAGGCGGACTCTATTATCTTGACGGAACAGAAACTGTTTTCGGACAGGTTATTGACGGTTACAGCGTTTTGGAGGCTATTACAGCAAGCGAGGTTGTAACAGGAAACGCTATTGATGACGAAATGGGAATTTCTTCAAAGCCTATCTATTCAATAGTTATTGAGTCGGTTGAAATAATCAGGATTCAGCCTGAGGAAACCGAAGAAACCACTGCGGCGACCAAGAAAACTACTACAACCACAACAACGCAGGTTGTAGCGGAAACCTTAAGCACTACCACAACGCCTGAAACAACTCCCGAAACCACGTCTCAGGTTCCCCTCGACACCCTTGTAAGTATCGGATAATATCAATGCTGTTTTTTGTGCAGAATTGCCAAAAACGGAATATTGCGTTGAAATCGGAAAAACACGGCAGTTTCAGTAAAATTTGTGCAGACTGCCGTGTTTTAGCTTTAATAATGCGCTTTTTCGGCATAGAAAAAATTTAAAAGCGGTATATTGTCCGTTTTATCGTCAAATATATATAGTGAAAATGTAGATTTTATAAAAAAAGGCTTTTCTTTTTTTGAAATTTGTGATATAATATAACCTAACAGCGTGCGCTGTTTTACTGCATTTCCCGATGAAACGGCTTTTATGCCTTTCATCTTTTATAAATAACCCCGTTTCAGGGTAAAAAAGAGGTAAGATTTTGGAAAAATTTATTATAAACGGCGGCAACCGCCTTACAGGAGAGGTTGAAATCAGCGGTGCCAAGAATGCTGCTGTTGCAATCATTCCTGCAACAATACTTGCGGACGAGCCTTGTGTTCTCGAAAACGTCCCTAACATAAACGACGTTTCCATTGACCTGAGAATACTCCGTGAACTCGGCGCAGAAGTAACGGTTATCAATAATTCTACAATCCGTATCGACCCCAGAAATATCAGAGATGTTGCAGTTCCCTATGAGCTTGCACGTTCCATGAGAGCTTCCTATTATTTCTTAGGAACACTTTTAAGTAAATTCCGTCACGCCAGAGTTCCTATGCCCGGCGGATGTGACCTTGGCGACCGTCCCATGGACCAGCATTTAAAATGCTTCCGTGCCCTCGGTTCCAACTATACAATTGAACACGGTATTGTTGAGCTTGACGCTGATTTCCTTTTCGGAACACAGATTTATTTCGATAAGGTTTCCGTGGGCGCTACAATAAACGCTATGCTTGCCGCTGTAAAGGCGGAGGGTCTTACTATCCTTGACAATGCGGCTAAGGAGCCTCATAT
>CAZGRB010000302.1:0-1916 GCA_964527695.1 uncultured Ruminiclostridium sp. | reverse complement strand
AAACGGCAGAAAAAGAGCATATCTTCTATACCGTTGTGGAGTATAAACGGTTTATAACTGATATGACAGTGTTTATAAGTAAGATTATAACCGATAAATGTTTATAAAATCAAAGCCGCAGGAAAACCTGCGGCTTTAAAAATTATTTTTTTAAATATAAAACAAACTGTGCTGTGGCTAATGCTGAAAAGGTAGTGGCAGAAAATATTGAAACGAACTGTTGTGTATCATTACCACTATAAATTATAGAGAATATGGCTGTAATACTTGCAAATAGAAATAATGTAGCAGAAATAAGATGTAGCTTTTTATGTTTATTATTTGTTGTTGCAATCGTTTCATCTTTTTCTTCTACTTTTTTCTGTTTTTCCTTAGCGATAGGAATATCCTCATCGCTTTCATAATCATCATGAACGAGGTAATCAGTAGATACTCCGAATATTTCGCTAATCTTAATTAGATTCGGTACATCGGGCAGAGTACTTTCAAGTTCCCATCGTGAAATTGCCTGTCTTGATACATCAAGCATCTCTGCGAGCTCCTCCTGTGACAGCCCTTTTGATTTTCTGAGCTTTATTAATTTTTCGTGAAATTTCATTTTAATTTCCTCCTTGATTTGATAGCTTAATTCTATCATTTTGCTCAATAAATCTCTACCACTTTTGTGTAGCAATTCCGCAACTGAATGTAACATTTCCTTTTATAAAGCCATTTTAGCATAACAATATGCTGCTTGTCAACAAACATAAAAGATTGTCACCTTATTTGGTAAACAGGTTGACAACACTCCCGATATATGCTAAAATAAGCTATAAAATAAAAAGGACGTTCATAAAAATGACTATTAAGGAACAAATTTTAAATATACTTGAAACACATAAGGGAAGCTTTGTTTCAGGCGAGGAGATTGCCGAAAAGCTTTCCGTAAGCCGCAATGCCGTATGGAAGGGAATAAATTCCCTCAAAAATGACGGTCATATCATTACTGCTGTCACAAACAAAGGATATTGCCTTTCCGAAAAAAGCAATATCTTCACCTCTCAGTCGGTATATGCATATCTTTCACCTGAACTGCGTGAAAGGCTGAATATTTCTGTTGTGCCCATGGTGGGGTCAACCAATACTGAGCTCAAAGCCCACGCTGAAAAGGGCGGAGCTGACGGAACAGTGCTTATCGCTCTTGAGCAGACAGCCGGACGGGGACGACTGGGCAGAAGTTTTTATTCGCCAAAAGACACAGGACTTTATATGAGCATACTCCTGCGACCCGATTTTTCCGCCTCCGAAGCACTGAATATTACTGCCTGTGCGGCTGTAGCCGCTTCTATGGCAATTGATACTGCGGCGAATGTTGAAACACAGATTAAATGGGTGAATGATATTTATCTTGGCAGAAAAAAGGTCTGTGGAATACTTACCGAAGCATCAATTGACTTTGAAAGCGGCGGCCTGAATTATGCCGTTCTTGGTATAGGAATAAATCTGAATACAAGTGTTTTTCCAGACGAATTGCAGAATATTGCCGTTTCTGTAAGCAAGGACAATACTGAAATGAGACCGTTCGTTTCATCTGAATTTCTGAACAGATTTTTTGGATATTATAATAATCTTTCTGCTCATGAATTCTTAAACGAATACCGCAGCCGCTCAATGCTCACGGGTAAGAAAATAACCTTCATACGGGGCAACGAGGAGTTTAACGGCGAAGTAACAGGCATTGATGATGAAATGCGGCTTGTTGTAAAGCTTGAAAACGGGGAACAGACTGTATTTTCTTCAGGCGAGGTTCAGCTTGTCAAAGGAGAAATTGTAAAATGAAGCGTGTAAAAACAGCTGATATGGTGATTACCGCTGTTTTTTCTGCGCTAATTGCTGTTTTTTCAATGCTTTCCATACCAACTCCCCTCGGAATACCG
>CAZGRB010000301.1:0-1918 GCA_964527695.1 uncultured Ruminiclostridium sp. | reverse complement strand
AGTGATGAAATTAAAACGGCCTACAGCTCTGATATGACCTCCGCCATTAGCCTTTGGGGTAGTAGAATTACAATGACATCTACTACTTCTGATAGTTATGGAAAAATCACTGTACAAAATAATGCAAGTAGCAATGCTGTAATTACTACGAATATAAGGTATTCGGAAGTGAATGGACATTGCAGTGATCCATTTACCATAACTATCAACACTGCTAAATACGATGGAAAAAGCACAACCTTAAAAAAGAAGGCACTAGCACATGAAATTGGTCATGTATATGGATTAGGTCATTTTTCTGACTCTACTAAGATTATGAATCCCTCATTAGTATCAACTATGAATATATCAACATCAGATATTAAAGGGATGAATACTTGTACACATGCACATACGCATACAACTTCAACTACGTATACTTATGAAAGTTGCGATGGAACTTCACACAAAAAACGCTGCGGAACTTGCAAAGCATATATTCTTGAAGATCACAGTATAACAAACGGAGAATGTGTTTGTGGATATAAATAACATTTTAAACCAAGGAGGAAAAGAAAATGGCAGAAATTATATAACTGGATTATCTGGTATAGATCCTTATCCCAATATTTATGGAAATAAACAAGTAAATGATGATCTTGGAAAATCTGCAACAGTTACAACAAGCGGACAATGGTTAAATACAGATACAAATGGATATCAAGTTTTTACCTACAATCCATAAATACGAGGAGGTTATTTGATGACTATCAAAAAGGCTGTTGGTGTATTTGTTGTTTCTTGTATTATCATGCTATCTTCGTGTAACTCTTCTAATCAAGGTAAGTCAGACGGATATTTATTGTTTTTCGTGCCGCCTCTAGAACGATGATTGCTCATTTTTGCATCGCAGTCTGCACAATATAAAGGTCCTGTCAGCGGATTGGCTTCTTCCGTTGATTGGTGAAATATTTTTCCGACGAATGGCGAAATATTTTTTCGATAGTTGGCGACAAATAAATCCGATGATTGTACTGCCAATAAAAGCAGACACAAAAAATCAAGAACAAACCCCGCTTTGCAGTCTGTTTGAGAAACAGATTGCAGAGCGGGTTGTTTTTATATTTTTACACTGTTATCTTATTGATAACCCGAAATTTATATGTTAATATAATTTAAAAATTCATCCGCCTCATCACGGCTTTTGAAAATATAAATATCTTTATAGGAATATTTATCCAACAATCGTGCGGCCTGTACTCATCATTCGGACGATAACTGTTCTTTAAGCGGTAGCTGTGGATGTCGTTCATACAATTCCAGTATACAGTGCGCTGGATTTGGTAAACTTGTTTATTGGGCAAAAAGGGTTCGGACTATACATCGTCTGACTATGTAGCAGGCTTGTCTGAAAGTAATTGGAGCACAAGCAAAATAAAAAATTATTTTTACACTAGCGGCAAAATTACAGTAGGTTCATATGTACGCCTCATCTGCAGTTCGGGCGAAGAACATTCGTTTATTGTAACGAGTATTTCTTCAACAGGCATCGGAATATATGACTGCAATTATTATTATGATAATTGCGAAGTAGATTTAAGAACGCAGACATGGAGCCAGCTTGAATCTGCTTACACCGAAATCATGTATACATATACATATTAATAAGGAGTTTCATATGAAAAGGTTACAAATCAGTAAAGCTTTGCTCTTAATTTCGTGCGTTGCCGTTATTGTTTGCATCGGTGCTTGTTCAAACAATTCTGCCAGCAAAACAACCACTCAATCTTCTGAAATAACCCAATTCCACGAAAACACAGAAACTAATACATCATCGTCGAGCATCTCAGAGACTGACAACCTGTCTGTTCCTGATAAAATCGACTTATTTTCTCTGAGTGCTCTTAAAAACAGCAAATATTATGATTTACTTTTGGAA
>CAZGRB010000300.1:0-1932 GCA_964527695.1 uncultured Ruminiclostridium sp. | reverse complement strand
CGGATATGCCCATTTAATATCAAAGCCCAGCAATATACAGGATGTAAGCAGGCTCTTGTGGCTGTATCTGCCTGCGATAATCGTATTTTTTGAGGTAAGCTGCTTCAGCGTTCCAAGCATTCCCTGTATGGCAAGTGTACTGCCGCCGCAGGAATACAGGGTTGCGCCTGCGCCGAAAAGGGAAGCGGCAATACGTTCGCTTTTATTTATGATTCCGTCAGCTTCAAAAAGGCTGTCTGCACCGTGGATTTCGGTAATGTCAAAGGGGTTATTAAGCCCTTTTCCCCCCGGCATATGACAGCGTACAGTATTTTTTTCTGCGTATTTTATCAGAAAGTTGTGAACAGGTGTATTCATAGTTCCGCCTTTAATGGTAATGTTATTTGTAGTTTTTGCTATATTTACATAATATCACAACAGGTTAATTTTTGCAATAATTTTATTGACTTAAACCATGCAAAGTGTTATAATGATTAAGTATTAATTTAAAAGGAAGTATAAGTATGGAAATGCCATTTGTTCCCAACGAGGGAAAAAGTTTAACCATAGATACGGATTTCGGCACTTATGCCCGTTATCCCGTCAGAACTCACGTTATTATGCGTGAAGATGTAATGACTGATGTTCTTGACAAATATGTGTGTCCTTATCTTCAGGAAGGCGATACGGTCATTATCTCCGAAAAGATTATCGCAATCACACAGGGAAGAGCTTTCAAGCTTGATGAAATCAAGGTTTCTCGTCTTGCAAAGTTTTTAAGCAAGTTCGTTGTAAAGACAAATTACGGTATCGGTCTCGGTATGCCCGAAACAATGGAGCTTTGCATCCGCGAGGTCGGCAGACCCAAGGTGCTTTTTGCCGCAGCCTGCGCCGCAGTAGGCAAGCTTTTCGGCAAGAAGGGCGTTTTCTACAACATCTGCGGTATGAAGGCACGTGCTATTGACGGTCCCTGCGATTATACAATTCCTCCATATAACAATTACGCAAAAATGGCTCCCGATAAGCCCGACGAGGCGGCTGCTGAACTTGCAAAGCACTGCGGATGCGATGTTATAATCATTGACGCAAACGATATTGCCGCAACAGTTCTGGGCAGAAGTCGTCAGGATATGCCCATTGCTTTCGGTGAGCAGGTTTTCCGTGACAATCCCCATGACCAGTGCTCACAGCAGACACCTATCTCCATCGTGCGTAAGGTGGAAGCTTAAATTTTTGGAAATTTATATTGCTTTTTTCAGCAATATATGATAAAATAATAACAGTATTTTATGAAAGGAAGTAAAATCCAATGTTAGTTTCAGCAAAAGAAATGTTAAACAAGGCTCGTGAGGGTAAGTACGCAGTTGGTCAGTTCAATATCAACAACCTTGAATGGACAAAGGCTATTCTTCTCACAGCTCAGGAATGCAACTCCCCTGTAATCCTCGGTGTTTCCGAAGGCGCAGGCAAGTACATGTGCGGTTATACAACAATCGTAGGCATGGTTAAGGGAATGATTGACGAACTCGGTATCACAGTTCCTGTTGCTCTTCACCTCGACCACGGCTCCTTTGAAGGCGCTAAGGCTTGCATCAACGCAGGCTTCTCCTCTGTAATGTTCGACGGTTCTCACTACGCTATCGAAGAAAACATTGCAAAGACAACAGAACTCGTTAATGCTTGTAACGTTCTCGGTCTCTCCCTCGAAGCTGAAGTTGGTTCTATCGGCGGCGAAGAAGACGGCGTTGTAGGCGCAGGCGAATGTGCTGACCCCGACGAATGCAAGATGGTTGCTGACCTCGGCGTAACAATGCTCGCAGCAGGTATCGGTAACATCCACGGCAAGTATCCCGAAAACTGGGCAGGTCTCAGCTTCGACACACTTGCAGCTATCAAGGAAAAGGTTGGCGATATGCCTCTCGTACTCCACGGCGGTACAGGTATCCCCGCTGA
>CAZGRB010000299.1:0-1954 GCA_964527695.1 uncultured Ruminiclostridium sp. | reverse complement strand
CTTGAACACAACCTCTATGCCGTTAAGGACATAAACGCCTGCCTTATCGTCTTCAAAACGGATTGCCTCAGTAGGGATTCTGATGCCCTCATAATCGTCCATAAGGAGCTTTACCTGAGCCACTCTGCCGTCTACAAAATCCGAAGAGAACATATCGCACTCGAAAATACAAAGACTGCTCCCATCTTCCTGACGTACAAGGCTTATGATATCAGCCTGAACATTCTGCTGGGATGAACCTATACGCAGCGTTACCGTTGCACCCTCGAATACAGTACCCAGACGCACCGTATCAAGAACCGCAATCATATACCACTTGTAACCGTCGATAAGCTTGCCGATTACACCTGTGGGATTGGTTTCCTTTTCCTCGGAGGCAACTATATAGTCAACCTGCTCTCTTGTAAGTGTAAATACGGTATCGCTGTTGAGTATATCCTCATAGCCGTCAACCTGACTTACAAAATAACCTGTCTCACCGATTGAAATTTCATAGGGATCCTTTGAAATCTGCCCACGGAGTACTGAAATGCGGTTATCTATTTCAAGAATCTTGTCTGCATAGGAAACTTCAGCGCCCTTTACGATTTCCTTTTTACTGTAAAGATTCAGCATATCGCTTTTCAATGCACTTGCCGAATCGAAATCACCGTCGTAAAGATACTGCATTATCTGTGCGTGCTTGTCATAAATCTGAGTCGAAAAGGACTCAAGCTGAGACGTATCCGCACCGACAAGCTCCTGAGCGTCAACAAGCACCGAACGCTGTGCCGTAAGGGATTCGATTTCCTGCTGTATTGCAAGGTCGTTCTGACTGCTGTAAACCTGAGCAATAACCGAATTCTTCGCAATTTTTGAACCGTCGGGGTGAAGATAGCTTATGACACCGCTGACATTATAGGAAACAAGCTTCTCGTCACGCACGTAGACGCCCTTGAAGCCCACTGTTTCAGTGGTTGTATAAAGCGTCGCAACCTCAGTCTTGATAGGGTTGTAAAAGTGTATCACCAGCTGGCTTATAATCATAACCACAAAGAAAACACCGATTAAAAGCCATATGAATCTGGTTGTCAAAGTCCGTTTTTTATCCGTCTCTGCCATTTATACGCCCCCTGCGTAAAGCTTTTCTTTATACTTCTTCCTTTTCTTCCTTTTCAAAAGCATCTAAAAGAGAGATTGCTCTTGAAGGTCTGATTGTAGAGATAGCGTGCTTATAAATAAGATTCTGTACCCCTTCGGAGTCAAGAATTACGATATAGCTGTCAAAACCTTTGATGATTCCCTTGAACTGGAAACCATTTGTTATAATGATTGTAACAGGGATTCTTTCTTTTCTTGCCTGATTCAGGAACACGTCCTGTAAGTTCATATCCTTTGCCATGCTGTTAATATTCCTTCCTTAACCAAAATACTGCACTTTGTGCATTTACCTGTGTTTTACAGGATTTTCCGCCGAAATACTCAAAAAACGTATAACGGCATAGAAACCTATGATAATAATATTTTTCATTATAGCATACTTTTTTATAAAATGCTATATTTTTTCACTAAATTTTCTGCATTTTCTAAAATTTTTTCATAATTTGTTGAATTTGACGAAGAAATTCGGTTAATTCGCATATCCTTTTTGAACCAAGTAAGCTGTCTTTTCGCATATCGGCGTGTTTCACGCTTTAAATTTTCCACACATTCCGTAAGTTCAGCCGTGCCGTCAAAGTACGCTTTCAGCTCCTTATAGCCGATAGCCTGTGCGGCGGTGACATAATCGTCATGGGTGAAGAACTCCTCCGCCTCCTCAAGCAGTCCGCTTTCTATCATTATATCAACCCTTCGGTCTATCCGCTCAAAAAGCATACTTTGCCCGAAGCCCTATCCGGATACTGGAAGCCCTTGCAGGCAGGCGAGTCGATGGGGGGTATCTCCGAAGCCGGTTGTCCGGCCGTGGCAGACCCGG
>CAZGRB010000298.1:0-2044 GCA_964527695.1 uncultured Ruminiclostridium sp. | reverse complement strand
AAATCTCTTATCCGTCGATACATACAATCACCTCAGTATTAGTATACCATACAACAAAATGTTGTACTCATAAATACTCCAAAACGGGGTATTGACAAATACTCCAAAATGGAGTATAATTATATTACAAATTTAATTTATCATGGAGGGAAAAATGAAACTGAAGAAATTAATATCCGTTTTGCTGAGCAGTATTTTAACAATTTTCTGCATTACATCTGATATTCCTCAGACAGCTTATGCAGAAGAAACAGAATCGGCTGTCTGGAACAATGAAAACGGAAAATACACCTTTACCAACAATACTGAAAATGAATTGTACGACTCTGACATACCTTATCTTGAATTTGATATCAGTGATATTGATATGTCGGGAGTTATGACGGTTTATGCCGATATAACTGTTTCAAGCGGAACAAGCTATGTTACTTTAGGTTATTATACCTCTGAAGGAAGCTATCATTATGGTGAGGGATTCGGCTTTTCTTCGCAGCCGATGTTGACATACCTTGATTTCGAGCATACAGATGTCACAAGGGTTGTATTAGTGGTCTGGAATCTTCCTGCAAATTCAGTTATTACAGTTGAGAATGTTGAATTTTCTGAAATTGACCCCCATACAACGGATGTTGTCGGCAGGTGGACTACTCTCAGTGATGGTACATACTACTATAACCACGGTGATAATCCTGATGCAAATATAGGAGAAACCCATCATTTCAGTCTTAAAATGCCCGACGGTGTAAGAATGAGTGATGTTCAGGCAGTTACATTCAAGACGCGCACTGAGAATTACGATGTCGGCGTTAATATCTGCGGCTTTGATGAAAACGGCAACTGGTATGAAAAAAGCACAGGTTCGCCTACGTCTGATGAAATGAAAACCGTTACAATAAAGCTTCGAGGAAATATTTCCTCTATGATGAGAATAAGGCTGAATTGGATAAGAACGGGTACCAGGGTTTACATTTCTGATATTCAGTACATCACCGGCGAACTGCCTGAAGTACCTATAGAACCTAATGATATTCTTATAGACGAATCTGAGGCTGTTATTTATGATGCAAACAATACAATATTTATCGGTCCCGATGCACTTACCTCGGCGATTAAAACATCAGGTACAATAAAAATTTATACGGAATTGGAAAATGTAACATCAAGCTCTTGGCATTCCCACGCCATAGGCTGGCAGGATTACAGCGAAAACAGTTGGGATTATTATATAAACTGGGAACAGGCTGATGATGATAAAATCATAGAGCTCAGAGTTGAAAAGGAAGATGTAGACGAATTACATGACCGTGCAGTTTTTCTTCAGGGTCACAATTACAAATATATAAAGGCCGTCTTCGCCCCCGACTCTGACTCTGAACCGCCTGCAACGGAGGAAATTATTCCCGATGAAACGGAAAAAGGCGAGCTGGATAAGGAATTTTACAGCAACAAGAACAGCATAAAGCAAGAAAAGGAAGGTCCACGCAAGTCCTCTGACATGGAGCACGGGAAATTATATATCCAGAAGGGCGATTTGAAGGATTATAAGGGCGGCAAGGCTTATGCAATGCGATTTGTTCAGAAAATGAAGCTTGATGACCTGAAGGATATAAAAAATACCACAATGATTATCAAGGTTGACGGAAAATACATTGAGCTTACTACCGACTGCTATTACAAAAACGTAAGCATTGACGGCAGAGAGCTTATATGTGAAGATGATGAAGTGTTTATTATCTTCATTATTGATAATATTGACGAAAACAAGGAAATCGAATTTTCTCAGTTCAGATTCAATAAATAAGGAGCAAAGGATGAAAAAAGAATATATAAAGCCTGTAATTTCATTAAGCAGATTTACAACTGAAGATATTATCACAAGCAGCGGACTATCAGGTGAAACAACAACTGTTCCCGAAGTGACAACTACTCCTGAAGTGACAACCACTCCCGAAACTTCTGCCTCAATGGTGCAGATGAATTATCCTGTTGAGCAGAATCTGGATGAAATTGTTTGAAATTAACGGAAAAGCCACGGCACATCGAA
>CAZGRB010000297.1:0-2081 GCA_964527695.1 uncultured Ruminiclostridium sp. | reverse complement strand
CAAATGCAAAGTTGAAGCTGTTTTCATTCTTGAACTTGATTTCCTGAAGAACGCCGTTCTTATCAACCTTTGTCTTGATAAAATGGTTTGCAACGGTGTTTTCGTCGGGACGTACAACAGAGCGCATAACTGCAGGCTCAAAATCACCTTCGTCAATTGAATCGCCTGTTTCCTCTGTCTTTACGACAAAAGCGTAGATTTTACAGTCCTTGCCGCCGAGAGCTGTAAGAGCGTGGGGATAGGAGCTGTTATAGTAGATTGTATCGCCTTCGCCGAGGATTTCCTTTCTGCCGTTGATTTCAACGCAGAGCTTACCCTTGATTACAACGTCGATTTCCTGACCCTCGTGGGAGCTGTATGCAGGTTCAGCGTTTGCTGTGTAGGGAATAGTAACATAGAAGGGTTCAACAACCTTATTCTTGAAACGGGGTGCAAGGTTATCATAGATAAAGCCTGTATTTTTTACGATACGCATACCCTCGCCCTTTCTTGTAACTGTATAAAGGGAGAGATTAGGGCTGTTGCCCTCTAAAAGGTCCTTCATATCTACGCCGAAAATGTCAGCGCACTTGTAGATAAAGGTGAAGCCGAAATCTGTTTCGCCTTCTTCAAGCTTTACATATTCGTCAAGTGCAACTTCTGCCTTTTCAGCCATCTCTTCCTGAGAATAGCCTGCGATTTCACGCAATGTCCTGATTCTGTCTGCAACTTCTTTTAACTGGTAGCTCATATCATGCCTTTCCTTTCTGCACTGGAGAAGCTATTCTCCATGATGTTTTTTGGGGCAAATAAAAAAACGCCCCAAACAATTTCTTGTTTGAGACGAATAACTTACTTATCCGCGGTACCACTCAAATTGCGCATAGCGCCACTCACAGGATTCCAACAAATCCCTTGCCTTAACGCGGCATCACGTGGAGCGTCTACGCACAGCTTCGGGCTCCCGGCTCAGAAGTGATGGGTAATGATAACAAACGGGTGCCGCTTCTCAGCAATCACGGCTCTCTGTGTCTCTTTTGAAATCTACCGTCTTCGTCATAGCTTTTAACTTATGCTACAATAATAGCACCTTTTTTTTCATTTGTCAATAGTTTTTTAAAAAAAATTATTACACGTTAAAGTGACAAATTTTTAAATGAGTATGCAGACCTTGTAACACAAAGCCTGCAAAAAATTATAAACTGTCAATATAATCGCACGCTGCCATAGCTGCAACAGCACCGTCTGCCGCCGCTGTTGCAACCTGACGGATTCTCTTTTTGCGGCAGTCGCCTGCGGTGAAGATGCCATATGCGTTTGTAACGCAGCTTTCGTCCGCATTGACATAACCGTAATCGTCAAGTGCTATTGTCTCCGCAAAAATCTCATTCTGGGGAATAAGACCGATTGCCACGAACATACCGTCAACGTCGATATCTGTAGCCGTGCCGTCTGCGGATTTCTTCACGGTAATGCCTGTCAGGGTGTTTTCGCCTCTGAGCGCTTCAACGGTAGTACCGAGGATTATTTCAACATTATCCCTTGCCATAAGCTGAGCGGAAAGCTTCTTTTCGCCTGTAAGATAATCCAGATTCTGTATTACATAAACCTTTTTCGCAAGGTCGGAAAGCAGAATTGCTTCCTGTAATGCGGAGTTTCCGCCGCCGATAACGGCAACCGTCTTGTTTTCGTAGAATGCGCCGTCACATACGGCGCAGAAGGAAATGCCCTCGCCTACGAACTGCTCTTCGCGGTCAAGTCCCAGCATACGGTGCTTTGCGCCTGTGGCGATGATTACAGCCTTTGCTTCAAATTCGCCGCTGTCTGTAACTACGGTCTTTGTTTCGCCGTTGCGGATACCCGTAACCTCGGCACATTCAACCTCTGCGCCCTGTTCAAGCACCTGTTCAACCAGCTTTTCGGCAAACTCGTTGCCTGTAACCTGTAAAAAACCGGGGATATTCTCAACCTTTGGGGAGTAGGTAATCTGTCCGCCGAAAGTGCCCTTTTCGATTACCAGAACGGATTTATTTGCCCTGCGGGCATACAGGGCGGCGGTCAGCCCCGCAGGGCCGCCGCCGATGATTATAATGTCATACATA
>CAZGRB010000296.1:0-2086 GCA_964527695.1 uncultured Ruminiclostridium sp. | reverse complement strand
AGAGGTCATAACCTTAAGCCCCTGAGCTTCAGCCTTTGCCCAGCTCTTGGAGCCTTCGTAAAGACCGATAATTACATTAACGCCGCTTTCCTTGAGGTTGAGAGCATGAGCGTGACCCTGAGAGCCGTAACCGATAATAGCTACTGTTTTGCCGTCAAGCTTCTTTAAGTTGCAGTCCTGCTGATAAAAAATTCTGTTCATAATAATACCTCTTTCTTGATTTTATAAATTTATTGTCTGACGAATGGTTGAATTTCCCTTTTCGAGGGATACACTGCCTGTACGGCAGATTTCGAGTATGGTATATTCCCGCATGAGATTGATGAAATCATCAATTCTTCTGGAAATATCCGTAAGGCGGAAGGTTATATAATCCTTGGAATAATCTACGGTAACGGCGCCGAAAGCGTCGGCGGCATTCCGTATTTCCTCCCTTGAGTCTGCTTCATTTTTCATCTTTATAAGCAAAAGCTCACAGCTTATGGAGTTTTCATCGCTGAATTCCTTGATTGAGCAGACATCGGGAAGCTTATACAGCTGATTGATAAGCTGCTGCTTTGCAGTTTCTTCACCGCTGAAAATGACGGTAATGCGGGATAATTCGCCTGTTTCGGTTTCGCTTACGGTCAGGGCACTGATATTGAACTGACGGCGGCGGAACATACTTGTAACACGGTTAAGTACACCGAACTGATTCTGCACAAGTACCGCTACTGTATATCGGTTCATTCTTTCACCTCCAGTTTCGTGATGATATCGTCCATACTGCCTCCGGGCGGAAGCATAGGAAGAACAAATTCATCCTTATCGATTCTGCAGTCGATTACGTAAGGGCCGCTATATTCAAAAGCACGTGCAAGAGCATTATCCAGTTCTTCGGGAGTCACGGCAATTTCTCCGTCTGCTCCGAAGGAACGTGCAAGAGCGGCAAAATCAGTCCTGCGGTTAAGAATGCTGTTTGAATAGTGCTTATCGTAGAATAGGGTCTGCCACTGTCTTACCATACCGAGCACTCCGTTATTCATAATGAGAATGACTACGGGGATATTGTAGGTAACCGCTGTGGCAAGTTCGTTGAGGCACATACCGAAGCTTCCGTCACCTGTGACAAGAACGCTGCGTTCTCCTGAGCCGTAAGCCGCGCCGATAGCAGCGCCCAGACCGAAGCCCATTGTACCGAGTCCGCCGCTTGAAACAAATCTGCGGGGTGTTTTAAAAACAAGGTTCTGCGCAGACCACATCTGATGCTGTCCTACGTCGGTACAAACAGCGGTATTTTCGTCCAGATATTTATTAAGGGTAAGAATCGCCTTTCTCGGAGTCATGCCGTCACGGTTGTCAAGATATTCGTTTTCTTCGCTTCTGAATTTATTTACCTTTTCTGTCCATTCGGGCTTGCTGTTTTCATTGAGCAGAGGAATAAGCTTCTGTAAGGTAAGCTTTACATCGCCTCTTAAACCGCAGGCAGCACTGACTGTCTTACCCAGTTCGGAGCCGTCGGTGTCAATATGTATTATTTTTGCCCTTGTTGCAAATTTTGCACGGTTTCCTGTAACACGGTCATTGAAGCGTGCGCCGAGAGCAATAATCAGGTCGGCATTGTGCATTGCCATAGATGAGGCGTAATGTCCGTGCATACCCTGCATACCGAGAAAACGGGGATGAAGAGTGGGAATTGCTGAAAGTCCCATAAGAGAGCAGCCTATAGGTGCGTCGATTTTCTCTGCAAGAGCAAGCATCTCCTCCTGAGCTTCAGCGGTTATCACGCCGCCGCCAAAATAAACAAAGGGTCGTTTTGCGGAATTTATGAATCCTGCAGCTTCTTCGATTCTGATATCCTTTGCTGCGCAGGGCGTTTCCTTTTCGACGAGCGCTTTGGGTTCATATTCGCATTTTGCTATCTGAACATCCTTCGGTACGTCAATAAGCACAGGTCCTGGTCTGCCTGATTTTGCAAATCTGAAGGCCTCACGTATAGTGTCAGCAAGCTGTTCAACAGAACCTACAAAATAATTGTGCTTTGTAATAGGCAGTGTGACGCCTGTAATATCAATTTCCTGAAAGCTGTCTGAGCCAATCTGTGTTG
>CAZGRB010000295.1:0-2101 GCA_964527695.1 uncultured Ruminiclostridium sp. | reverse complement strand
ATCATAAATCCTCAGAATTTTATATTTTGAAGCATTATATCATATATCAGACTGCTCAGCTCACCTGTTGACAAATCCTTGTATTCATCATATTCAACCACCCTGACAATATCAAGGTCGATGTGTGTAAAAAGCTGTTTAAAAGCCCTTCTGGTGTTTCCGATAACGGCAACCGCAATGGGAGACTTAGCTTTTACGGCAATCTTGAAAGAGCCGCTGTGAAACGGAAGCAGCTTGACCTTTTCAGGGTGCTTGTTGGATTTTCCCTCGGGGTAGATGCCCATTGAATTTCTGCCGCTTGTTACATTTTCCGCTGCTGTAAGGATAGCCTTTGCGGCGGCACGGTTGTTGTCCCTGTCAAGGGAAGTACAGCCGCTTGCAAGCATGAATTTTCCTGCGGCGATAATCTGTATGTTTTCTTTTTTTGAAACGAATGCAAGCCTGTGCTTTCTCAGGTGCAGCATTGCAATCATAGGGTCAAAGACGGACAGATGATTGGATACATAGACAAAGGGCTTGTCGGGCAGCTTTTCTGTGCCCTTTACCTTTACGTGTATTCTCATACCCGTCAGCATTATATCAATGGTAGTAAGGGTCATAAAACGGTGAAAAAAGTTTTTTTCGGGAAGCTTTTCGGGGTTTATAAAAACAGAGCCTATGAGAAGCACCAGCACGTGAAGAATCAGAAATCCGAACAGGAAACCGAAAAACAGCAGTATTCCCATTAAGGATTGAATGTCGGCAGAAAGGACTGTGACAACAGCACCTATAACGCTCAGAACCGAGTAAACAAGCAGAGTCAGTTTCCTCACCCCTATACAAATTGCATTGTTTGTATTATATCATTTTATTTTGAACAAGTCAACGGATAATGTTGGTTTTTGCTTGATTTTAAGGAAAAAGTGTGTTATTATGAAAGCTGAAAAAATAAAGGAGAACGAAAAATGGAAAAAACCGCAAAAAAATCAAAGAAAGTGCTAAAAATAGTAATTATAGTGTTTATCGCGCTTGCTGTCCTTATGACTGTGGGACTTTACGCATTATCTGTAATGATATATAATCAGTTTTTCGGTGTAAGATATGAAACCTACGAGCCGCTTGCATATAACGTTTCGGATTTCGAGGGGCTTCAGTGTGAGGAACATTTCTTCACTTCCGACAAGGGACAGAAGCTTGCAGGCTATCTCTATACAACCGAAAATACGGAAAATAATGATGAAATCGTGGTTGTTGCTCACGGCCTGGGCGGCGGCGCACACAACTCCTACATGGACGTGTGCAATTACTTTGCGCAGAAAGGCTTTGCAGTATTCGCCTATGATGTGACAGGCAACGATAACAGCGAGGGCGATTCCTGCTATGGACTGCCTCAGGGCGTTATTGACCTTGACTATGCGTTGGATTATTTACAGACTCTTGACGGCTCAGCTGATGCAGACATACTGCTTCTCGGACATAGTTGGGGCGGTTACAGCGTTACAAATGTGCTTACATATCATCCCGAGGTAAAGGCGGTTGTTTCCTTTGCAGGCTTTGACAAGTCATCAGACCTTATCTATTCGCAGGGTAAGGCTATGGCAGGGGAGGCGGTGAAGCTGATTCTTCCCTTTGTGAATTTCTATGAAAGCATAACTTTCGGCGAGTACGCCTCAAACACCGCTTCAAAGGCATTTGAAGCTACACAGGCAAAGGTTATGGTTTTACACAGCAGTGATGACACAACCGTGCCTATGGAATACGGCTACGACATCTGGTATGAAAAATATAAAGACGATTCACGCTTTACATTTATACCCTTTACCGATAGGGGGCACAATGCTATATTGCAGTCGGAAAAGGCAAAGGAATATACAGATGAGTTCAACGCTGAATTTGCTGAGTGGGGCGAATCACTCGGCTATGATTATAAAGCTGAGGAAAATCAGGAACAGTTTATAAAGGATAAGGCTGAATATATTAACCAGAATCTTGACCGTGCAGAGTGGGCGGATTTGCTTGACTATGAAATTTTCGACAGTATCGCAGAATTTTACATTGAAGCCTGCGCTGAATAAAGAAAGGAATGATTTTTATGCCGAAATGGCTTGACAATGCAGTATTT
>CAZGRB010000294.1:0-2138 GCA_964527695.1 uncultured Ruminiclostridium sp. | reverse complement strand
CATTTTCGGGCTTGCTTCTGTCAACAAAGCCTAAATCCTGAGGAATATGCTCGTTGAAGATAATCTTGCCGACTGTTGTATCAATAAGGCTCTGAATCTTTTCTTCGCCTATTTCCTTGGTAACTCTTACCTTTATTTTGGCATGAATGGAAATTACGCCGTCCTGGTATGCCATAAGGGCTTCGTTGAAATCACGGAATACCTTGCCCTCGCCCATTTCGCCGTCCTTTGAAAGGGTCAGGTAGTAAGCACCGAGGATCATATCCTGCGTAGGAACTGCAACAGGACGTCCGTCAGAGGGCTTTAAGAGGTTCTTGGCAGCAAGCATAAGGTTCCTTGCTTCGTCCTGTGCCTCTTCGGAAAGAGGAAGGTGAACAGCCATCTGGTCGCCGTCGAAGTCGGCGTTATAAGCAGTACATACAAGAGGGTGAAGCTTTATTGCACGACCCTCAACAAGTACGGGAGAGAATGCCTGAATACCAAGTCTGTGAAGTGTAGGAGCACGGTTGAGAAGAACGGGATGATCCTTGATAACGTCTTCGAGAACGTCCCATACTTCGTCAGTTGCACGGTCAACCATTTTTCTCGCACTCTTTATGTTGTTGGAAAGACCTCTCTTTACAAGCTCCTTCATTACAAAGGGCTTGAACAGCTCAATTGCCATTTCCTTAGGTAAGCCGCACTGATCCATTCTCAGGTCAGGACCAACGACGATAACGGAACGTCCGGAGTAGTCAACTCGCTTACCGAGAAGGTTCTGACGGAAACGACCCTGCTTACCCTTGAGCATATCGGAAAGAGACTTTAAAGGACGGTTGGAAGGACCTGTTACGGCTCTGCCGTGTCTGCCGTTATCGATAAGTGCGTCAACAGCTTCCTGTAACATTCTCTTTTCATTTCTGATAATGATATCAGGAGCCTTAAGCTCTAACATCTTCTTTAAACGGTTGTTTCTGTTGATAACACGTCTGTAAAGGTCGTTTAAGTCACTGGTAGCAAATCTGCCGCCGTCTAAAAGAACCATAGGACGGATATCGGGGGGAATTACGGGGATAACGTCAAGAATCATCCATTCAGGGCGGTTACCACTCTGTCTGAAAGCTTCGATAACGTCAAGGCGCTTTAAGAGCTTTAAGCGCTTCTGACCCTGCTGTGTGCCTTCAAGTTCTTCCTTGAGTTCTTCGGAAAGCTTGTCAAGGTCGATTTCCATAAGGAGCTCCTTGATAGCCTCCGCACCCATGGCAGCCTTGAAGCCGTCGTCATAGCGTTCTCTCATGTCGGAGTATTCCTTTTCGGAAAGAAGCTCTCCCTTTGAAAGAACAGTATTACCGGGGTCGGTTACAATATATTTTGTAAAGTAGAGTACTTCTTCAAGACGCTTGGGGGATATGTCAAGCACCTGACCGATGCGGGAAGGTGTGCCCTTGAAATACCAGATATGGGAAACAGGAGCAGCAAGCTCGATATGGCCCATTCTTTCACGTCTTACCTTGTTTCTTGTTACTTCAACGCCGCAGCGTTCGCAGATTTTACCCTTGAAGCGGATACGCTTGTACTTACCGCAGGCACATTCCCAGTCCTTCTGGGGTCCGAAGATGCGTTCGCAGAAAAGACCGTCACGCTCGGGCTTCTGGGTTCTGTAATTGATTGTTTCGGGACGTTCAACTACGCCGTAGCTCCACGCACGGATCTGTTCGGGTGAAGCAAGACCGATTTTCATTGATTCAAAAACATTAAATGCCAATTTCACAAACCTCAATTCTTTTAAAGTTCAGATTGCCTTAATTACCGCAGTAACGGAATTATTCTTCTTCGTCAAAGGAGTCGTCGTCCTCGTAGATGTCGCCGTCATCAAATACGTCGTCATCATCGGAGCCGAAATCGTCAACCTCTTCGGGAATAAATGCAGAATCAATTTCGCTGTCATCGGCAACATATTCAAACTCGTCAGGGCTTACAGTACCCATGTCGTCGTCGTCGAATGTCTGCTTCAGGTCGATTTCTTCATCATTTTCGTCAAGAACCTTAACGTCAAGACCGAGGGACTGGAGTTCCTTGATAAGAACCTTGAAGGATTCGGGAACGCCGGGCTTCGGAACGTTTTCGCCCTTTACGATTGCTTCGTATGTCTTAACACG
>CAZGRB010000293.1:0-2160 GCA_964527695.1 uncultured Ruminiclostridium sp. | reverse complement strand
TCAGGACAAGTAAAGAGACTGTATCCCTTTTCATCGGATGTAGAAACATCTGCAATCTTAATACCAGTCATATCCTCAAGATGCTTATAAAGCGTAGGAACATCGTGTCCCAGCTCGTCAAGCTTCAGGATTGTATCATGAAGTGCATGGAAGTCGAAGTGAGTTGTTATGATGTCCTTTGTGGGATCATCGGCAGGTCGCTGCACTGCCGAGAAATCATAAATATCGTAATCATTAGGAACAACTACCATGCCTCCGGGGTGCTGTGATGTTGTTCTCTTTACACCGGTGCAGCCAAGTGCAAGCCGTTTGAGTTCTGCGCTATTAACAGAAAGTCCACGTTCCTGCAAATATTTTCTGACGAAGCCCTCAGCAGTTTTTTCCTGAACAGCAGAAATTGTTCCCGCCTTGAATACGTGGTCAGAGCCGAACAGGTCTTCAGTATACTTATGCACCTTACCCTGAACTTCACCCGAAAAGTTTAAGTCGATATCAGGAGCTTTATCTCCCTTGAATCCAAGGAATGTTTCAAAAGGAATATCGTGACCATCACGGAACATTTCTATACCGCAATGAGGACAATTCTTAGGAGGCAGGTCAAAACCCGAACCTACCGAGCCATCATCAATAAATTCATTGTAACGGCATTTTGTACAGCGATAATGAGGCGGCAAAGGATTAACCTCCGATATACCGGACATAATCGCAACGAAAGACGAGCCTACCGAACCACGGGAACCTACCAGATAACCATTCTGCTCAGAAAATGCAACAAGCTTCTGGGCAATCATATAAAGAACAGAGAAACCGTATTTTATAATAGCTGTCAGCTCTCTGTCAAGTCGTGTCTTTACAATTTCGGGGATTTCGTTATTGTATCCGTACCAATTCATTGCTCTGTCCCAGCAAAGACGCTGTAATTCCTCTTCCGCACCTTCAAGATATGGTGTGAAGGTTCCTTTTGGAATAGGTCTGATGCATTCAATCATATCAGCAATTTTGTTGGTATTTTCTACAACAACCTCATATGCCTTTTCATCACCAAGATATGTAAATTCTTCAAGCATTTCCTCAGTAGTTCTGAAATACAACGGAGGCTGATTAGAAGCGTCCTGATAGCCTTGTCCCGCCTGAAGTATCTCACGGAAGATACTGTCCTCAGCACGCATGAAATGAACGTCGCAGGTTGCAACAACAGGTATTCCGAGTTTATCACCGAGTTCAACTATACGACGGTTATAAGCCTGTAATTCAAGCTCTGACTTTACAGTACCGTTGCGAATCATAAAAGCATTGTTGCCTGTAGGCTGAATTTCGAGATAATCATAGAAGCTTGCAATCTCTTCAAGTTTTTCATCGGATTTACCTTCAACCATTGCCCTGTAAAGTTCCCCTGCTTCGCAGGCGCTGCCCAGAATGAGACCCTCACGATAATTGCGGAGCTCAGACATAGGAATACGAGGCTTTTTATAATAATAACTGAGGTTAGACTGACCGATAAGTCTGTAAAGATTCTTTAAACCTGTATTATTCTTGACAAGAATTATCTGATGATAATAAGGCATTTTCTTTACATCTATATTACCCCCGACAGCGTTGAGGTCACCGAGCTTTTCTACAATTCTGCCCTTTCTTACCTCCTCAACAAGCTTTGCAAAAATCATTCCCAGCATCCGTGCATCATCAACTGCACGATGATGATTAAAATCACCAAGCCCGAAATGTTTTGCCATTGCGTCAAGCGTATATGCTTTCTTATTAGGAATTGCCGCACGGCAGAGAGCAAGTGTGTCAATACTGTCCGGCTTATAGGGAATTCGGCATCTGTTACAGCCTGCACGTATAAATGACAAATCAAATTTTGCGTTATGTGCAACAAGAGGTGCGCTTCCACAGAATTCAATGAACTTTGACAATGCTTCCTTTTCTGAAGGCGCATCGGCAACCATAGAATCATCAATACCTGTAATTTCTGTTATATTTTCAGGAATATGCTTTTCGGGATTTACAAAGGAATGAAATTCCTCGACGACCTCAAGACCTCTGAGTTTAACAGCGCCGATTTCGGTCATTCGTTCCTCGGATGCCTTCAATCCCGTTGTTTCAAGGTCAAAAATTATAATTTCATCATCTACCATGCGGTCTGTGCATCCTTCAATG
>CAZGRB010000292.1:0-2160 GCA_964527695.1 uncultured Ruminiclostridium sp. | reverse complement strand
GAAGCATTAGTTGAAACAATCGGATGTTCAGGTATGACACATTCAGCAGCTATGGCTTCTGAAATCCTCCCTGGCAGAACAATCCTCGAAGCTCTCAACACAGACCTTGTTTGTGACGCTATCAACACAGCTATGAGAGAACTCTTCCTCCAGATCGTATACGGCAGAAGCCAGTCTGCTTTCTCTGAGGACGGTCTCGTAATCGGCGCAGGTCTCGAAGACCTCGGTAAGGGTCTGCGTTCCCAGGTTGGTACAATGTACGGCACTCTCGCAAAGGGTCCCCGTTACCTTGAAATGACCGACGGTTACGTAACAGGTATTGCTCTTAACGAAGACGATGAAATCATTGGCTACAAGTTCGTAAACTTCGGCAAGATGATGGACTTCATCAAGGGCGGCGATGATGCTAACACAGCATTTGAAAAGGCTCAGGGTCAGTACGGCCGTGTAGCTGATGCTGTTAAGATTATCGACCCCAGAAAGCAGTAAGGAGGTAGAATATAATGGCTTTATTTGAATCTTATGACAGAAGAGAACCGCAGATTCTCGCAGTTCTCAAGGAATACGGCATTGCTTCTATCGAAGAATGTGCTGAAATCTGCAAGGCTAAGGGCCTTGACATCTACAAGCTCGTTGAAAGCATTCAGCCTATCTGCTTTGAAAACGCTAAGTGGGCTTACACAGTAGGCTGCGCTATCGCTATCAAGAAGGGCTGCACAAGAGCTGCTGACGCTGCTGCTGCTATCGGCGAAGGCCTTCAGGCTTTCTGCATCCCCGGCTCTGTTGCTGACCAGCGTAAGGTTGGCCTTGGCCACGGTAACCTCGGCAAGATGCTCCTCGAAGACGAAACAGAATGTTTCGCATTCTTAGCAGGTCACGAATCCTTCGCAGCTGCTGAAGGCGCTATCGGTATCGCTGAAAAGGCTAACAAGGTACGTAAAAAGCCCCTCCGCGTTATCCTCAACGGTCTCGGTAAGGACGCTGCTCAGATTATCGCTCGTATCAACGGCTTCACATACGTTGAAACAGAGATGGATTACTATACAGGCGAGGTTAAGGAAGTATTCCGCAAGGCTTACTCCGACGGTCTTCGTGCAAAGGTTAACTGCTACGGCGCTAACGACGTAACAGAAGGCGTTGCTATCATGTGGAAGGAAAACGTTGACGTTTCCATCACAGGTAACTCCACTAACCCCACACGTTTCCAGCACCCTGTTGCAGGCACATACAAGAAGGAATGCACCGAAAAGGGCAAGAAGTACTTCTCTGTTGCTTCCGGCGGCGGTACAGGACGTACACTCCACCCCGACAACATGGCAGCAGGCCCTGCTTCCTACGGTATGACAGATACAATGGGGCGTATGCACTCTGATGCTCAGTTTGCAGGCTCTTCCTCTGTTCCTGCTCACGTAGAAATGATGGGTCTCATCGGCGCTGGTAACAACCCCATGGTTGGTATGACAGTAGCTTGCGCAGTTGCGGTTGAAGAAAGCTGGAAGAAGTAATTATTCAGGACTTACCGAAATTGCGAAAGCAAGAATAAATAAAGGTCTTAGTATTGCCGATATAACCCGACTTACAGGCCTCAGCTATGATAATTACATCAAGTATGAGCGTGATGAGGTAGAGGAGCAATACAAGTGTATCGAAACGCTGAAAAAGCTTTCTGATGTATTAGAAATAGACCTTTTGACCGATTACCATAGATTCAAGATGGATTCTTCGCATATTATAAAGGAATATATGGCACGAAACAAGCTTTCAATCCATAAATTTGCTGAAGTGTGTGGAGTGAGCGAAACCACCGTCAAGAATTGGCGTAGAGGCACCTGCTCTCCGTCTTATGAATTATGGGAAAGGTTCTTTAAATAACAAAATACCCTCTCGGATTAAAATCCGAGAGGGCTTTTTGCGTTGTTAAGCTTTAGCTTGTTCTACAAGCTGCTTTATGGCGTCCATAACAGCTTCTATGTAGATTTTGTCAAAATCTGCCTTGTTGTCTGAAAAATGCAAGACAACCTTGATTTCTGCCGATTTCCTCATAGAAATCACACCTTTCATATTTGATTGAAGAAAAATCCTCGATCAAAGTATGATAATAAATACAGAAAACAATATTTTGGCAGAAATGGGGTTGATTTTGACTGTTTTTGGGTGTGT
>CAZGRB010000291.1:0-2166 GCA_964527695.1 uncultured Ruminiclostridium sp. | reverse complement strand
ATACTCTGACAAAAGCTCGTCCATAACAAAGCCCCTGTCCGTTTCGGTGACGGTGTTTATGTTTATGGCTCACATGACAGAGTAGGCTCAGAATGGTTCTGTGATTATAAGTTAAAAGTGTGGTCTGCATCTGTAAATAATCTTAATGAGTGGACTTGTCATGGTGTTTCATTCAGCACCCGTGACTGTGACGGACATGAATCAGATGTTGATTGGACGGATAATGAGCTTTTTGCTCCCGATGTAGTTGAGAAGGACGGTAAGTACTATCTTTATGCCTACATCGTGGGTGCCAAGGGCTGTGTGGCTGTAAGCGACAAGCCCGAAGGCCCCTTCAGACTTATATCTCAGTATAAATATAACATTGAAAATCATTATGATGACGGCACATTCATTGACCCCGGTGTGCTTGTTGATGATGACGGAAGGGTTTATGTGTATTGTGGATATCAGGGTTCATATATGGCTGAACTGAACGGTGAAAATATGTACGAGGTAATTGACGGCACATATAAAGAAAATATAATCCCCGTTGAAGAGCCCCATAAATTCTTTGAGGCCTGTTCGCCCCGTAAGGCAGGGGATACATATTATATGATTTATTCTCCGCAGGTTGGAAGCAGACTTGATTACGCCACAAGCAAATCTCCCACAGGTCCTTTTGAGTACAGAGGTACAATTGTTGATAACGGTGTTGATTTCCCCGGCGGCAATAACCATGGCTCAATCTGCTGCATAAACGGGCAGTGGTATATTTTCTATCACAGAATGTCAAACGGCTCTATAATGTCAAGACGTGCCTGCGTTGAAAAAATTGAAATTCTCCCTGACGGAACAATTCCTCAGGTTGAGATGACATCTCTCGGTTTTGAAGAATATCTCAACCCTTATAAAATCACAATGGCGGATACAGCCTGCGTGCTTATAAACGGCGGTATGATAACAGAAATTGACGAATTTGAACGTATTATCACAAAAATAACTGACGGCACTGTAATGGGCTGGAAGTATTTTGAATTCGGTCAGGGTACAGGCAGTGACTCAGTTCTGAAATTAAAGATAAGAGGCTGCGGCTGTATCGGAAAAATCCGTGTTATGATTGATTCTCCCGAAGGCGAAGAAATCGGCTTCGGCGAATTCGGTATGAATGACGGCGTTGTTACAATTCCTGTGAAGAATGTATGCGGACGCCATGCGGTATTTTTAAAGGCTGAAGCTGGCTATGTAGGCTGGGCAAAATCAATGTTTGACGGAAGATGCCTGTTTGAGCTTAAATCCTTTGTATTTAAGAAATAACGAAAAAAGCTCCCTGTGTGGGAGCTTTTTTATTGACATTGCAAAGGCACGGGAGTATAATTATACAGAGGTGAAAAACTATGGATTTTACAAGCGTTACCGCCTGCGGTGAATGTTGTGTGGGCTGTATGAAAAAGGAAGACGGTCTTTGCATGGGATGTATTGAGTCTGACGGTCATTGTAAGGAATGGGAAGAGTCGGGCGGTTGTCCCATACATAAATGTGTAAGAGGGCATAATGTCAGATTCTGCGGACTTTGCAACGAATTCCCCTGTGAATGGGTGTTGAAAAAAGCGGCTTGGCGGTCGGATTATGCGGAAGAACACCGACAGCTCGCCCGTGAGTTTTACAGTCAGAATATCAGACAGGCAACTGAAAATGATATATATCGTATAGCCGAAATTCTTGTTTTCAATTATCGTCTTAATTTCTACCCGATTTTTAAGAATGATGAATTTTATTTCAGTGAAATGCAGGTAAAGAATCTTGCTGATGAAATAAATAATCCTGATTTTCTGAAAAATACATATGTTTATGATGACGGCGTTGTAAAGGGCTTTATAAAATTGAGCGGCAATGAAATTGAAAAGCTTTTTGTTGAGCCTGTGCTGCAGGGGCAGGGAACAGGCGAGAAGCTGCTTGATTATGCTGTTCACAACTTCGGTGCTGATTATCTGTGGGCATTGGAGAAGAATGAACGGGCAATAAAGTTCTATCAGCGTAATGGATTTATGCTTACAGATGAGAGAAAGCCTGAAGAAGATACGGAAGAATATCTTGTTATGATGAAAAGAGCGTGAGCCTATGGCTCACGCTTCAGCCTGTCGAAAAACCCCATATTCCATCAGGAATATGGGGCAAAATATTTTA
>CAZGRB010000290.1:0-2210 GCA_964527695.1 uncultured Ruminiclostridium sp. | reverse complement strand
TATTATATCACAATCTTGACCAATTGTCAATACCTTTTTTCAACTTTTTTGAAAAAAAGTTTTTGTGACCGCCTCGCCCTCTCGGGGTCAGCTTTATTAGTATACCACCACCACCGCCTTTTGTCAACACCTTTTTTTCGTTTCTACAAAAATGTCGTTTTATTTCTCTTTTTTTCAACCCCTGTTGTCAAAAATCAACATAAAAGGGTACTATCCTGAGATAATACCCTTTATATATTATGCTTTTCTCCAGAAGCTTACTGCTGCAACTATATCGCCTATGAGAGTTGCAATCATTGAAACCGTCATGTTGGAAATAAATGCATTGCGTGTGGATTCAACCTCAAGAGAATTTATAGTCCACTCCAGAGCATCCATGAATGAAATTGAAACATCGAAATCCGTCTTGAAATCAGCAATAACATCAAACACTGACATTCCGACAACACCTGCCATTACCATTACAAGTGTAAGAATGAACGAAATCACAATACCCTTCTTGTCAAGAGCACGTCCGCCGAGACGATATCCGCCGTATACCGTAAGAATTATTGCAAGACAACCCCAGACAGAAATCACATCAAAGAAATGAGCAATGGCAATCCATGCGGCAAGCCCCACAAGTCCCAGAACAAGTGCGCCGATAATTCCCATGAAAGCATTACTCTTATCGGCAAAGGTAACCTTTCTTACATAAGAGGAATAGTTTGCCTCAGGGTTGTAGGGCGGAGGAATCTGAGCGGCAGTTCCTCTGTTTATGCTGTCCCCTGCACTGAAGCGGGGTGCAGTTTCCTCACTGAGCTTTTCATATGTAATATCAACCTGTCCGTAATCAAGAGGCAGGACAGCGTCAGGTCCGTCAACAGGAGAAACGTGTCTTTCCTCACGGTGGGAGTTAGGATTTATCAGCGGAACTGAACCATCCTCTTCAAGAGGTGTTTCCTCCGCTTCAAGCTGAGGATGACCTGTTGTAACAGTGGGCATTTCAACAGTAGATTCAATTTCCTCTATATCAAAATCCTCACCGTCATTGCTGTCATCATGCACTTCGGCAACATCATTGCTTCCGTCATCGGTTTCGGGAGAAATTTCCTTAAGAACAATCTCTCCGTCCTCAATAAGAAGGTTATCAACCTCATTGTCAAGTCTTGCTTCCTCTTCCGCCATTCTTGCTTTTTCTTCGGCAAATTCACGTTCCGCCTGTTCAAATATGAGGGAACGGGGTTTTTCAGGCTCAGGCTTTGCTTCTTCATAAAGAAGGGAATCGAAATTCTCCGCAGGTGCAGTTTCAGCTGCGGAAGCACTCATCTGGAGCACGGGAGCTTCTTCCTTTTCTGTCTCGTCAAACATAAGCGCCGACAAATCAGCAGGTTCTTCTTCCTTTATAATAGGTGCAGGTTCTTCCGCTTTTTCTTCAGGGTCATATTCAAACTCTTTAAGAGAGAATTCCTCTGTTTCATTTGCGGCAGCAACCACAGGTACAGGTTCTTCTTCCTTTTCCTC
This sequence comes from uncultured Ruminiclostridium sp., assembly GCA_964527695.1. GTDB lineage: Bacteria > Bacillota > Clostridia > Oscillospirales > Ruminococcaceae > Ruminiclostridium_E. The sequence goes on along the minus strand of CAZGRB010000290.1, from coordinate 707 downwards.
GGGCTTGTATTCAAACTCTGCAAAGGGTGAAATAACTTTCTCTTCGATAACAGGCAAAGTCTCCTCCGAAGCAGTCACCGCTTCCTGAACAGATTCTTCCGCAAAAGGTTTTGTTTCTTTCTGAACGGACGGCATATTCATAACAGGAGCATCTGCGCAGCTGCGGATAAAACTGTACTTTATACCGCATGAGGGACAAGCCTGTGCAATGACGCCCCCTGCATCATAAATACTGAGATTTTCTGCCGCTCCGCATTCACAGCAGCAGTTCACGTAATTATTGTGAGAAAGGGCGGTTGTAAAATCATATATGAATCCTTTAAGGTTGCTTACATTGGTAAAATCGTCAGAGGAACGGCTGAGTGCAACCGCAACACCCGTATCGTTGACCATAAATTTCTTAAAAAAACCGGGATTCTTCTGCTGCTCTTGTTCAAGATACTGCTCAGCAGTTGTAAGAGCTCCGAACTCGCCTTTTCTTACCCAGAAAAGACAGCCGTAGCTTCCTGTTGAAAGATTCTCCTTGACAGCAACAGAGTAGCCTTTTATCTGTCCGATAAGCGCATCATACCCGTCATAATAGTCAAGGTTTATATTAACGCCTGTATTCAGCAGTTCACGCATAAAAACATTTCCTTTCCCTTACGCATATGGCAGTACCGCTCTTGCGGAAACACCATTAGCATATATAATACATTATTTTTGCT
>CAZGRB010000289.1:0-2214 GCA_964527695.1 uncultured Ruminiclostridium sp. | reverse complement strand
AATTGAAGTAATCAAGGCATTTGGAAAGGCTGAAAGCTCTTATGAAAAATTTGTCACTGCAGCAAAGGAGGGTGCAAGCTGTTACATAGACTGGATGAGAGGATGTAACCTCTATTTCAATATCGCACTTGCGGTTTTCCCTGCGACAATGCTTTCAATTCTCCCTATAGGCGGTCTGCTTTACAGGAGCGGTTCGCTTTCGGCTGATGTATTTATTCAGGTCATAATTCTTTCTGTCGGTCTTATCTCTTCGCTTATGTCGGTAATGAGCTATAAGGACGATCTGGCAAGACTTGACACAATTATAGGCGAGGTTACGGGTATTATTACACAGAAAGAGCTGCCCCGCCCCGAAAAGACAAAAACACAGCCGAAAAATTACAGCATTACCCTTGAAAATGTGACTTTCGGTTATCACGAAAAGGAAGTCCTCCACGGCATAAATATGGAAATCAGAGAAGGCACGATAAACGCACTTGTCGGCCCGTCGGGAAGTGGTAAATCAACCGTTGCAAAGCTGATAGCGTCACTCTGGGACGTAAAAAGCGGCAGCATCAAAATCGGAGATACTGATATCCGCGAGATAAGCAGCGAGGATTATAATAAAATGATTGCATACGTGTCGCAGGATAATTTCCTTTTCGATACAACTGTTATGGAAAATATCCGAATGGGAAGACAGGGAGCAACAGACGAAGAGGTTATTGACGCTGCTGAAAAGTGCGGCTGCCACGATTTCATTATGGGTCTTGAAAAGGGCTACGATACAGTTGTCGGCGGTGCAGGCGGACATCTTTCAGGCGGTGAAAGACAGCGTATTTCTATTGCAAGAGCAATGCTGAAAAACGCTCCCATTGTAATTCTTGACGAAGCAACAGCCTATACCGACCCCGAAAATGAGGCTCTCATTCAATCTTCTGTTGCAAAACTTGTCAAGGGAAAGACCCTTATTGTTATCGCTCACAGACTTTCCACAATTACCGACTGCGACAAGATTTTCGTTATCGAAAACGGCAAGGTAAATTCAAGCGGTACACACGAAGATTTGCTCCGTCAGAACGGACTTTATGCCCAGATGTGGAACGCTCATATTTCCGTTAAGGATACGAAGGGAGGCGAGAAAAATGCTTGATGTTTTAAAACGCTTTTTCGCTTTCTGCCGTGAGGACAACAGAAAGAAATTCTACAATTCCATTTTCCTCGGCGTTTTAAAGGCAGTTTTCGAGGCAATGAAAATCCCTGCTATTGCCCTTATGATGAGCGGTGTGCTTGACGGAAATGTTACAATGGTTCATATTCTCGGCAGCCTTGGAATAATGCTTGTGAGCGTTGCGGGAAATGCAATCATCAGCTATAAATCCGTTATGCTCCAATGCGAGGCAGGCTACGGCACCTGTGCAGATAAGCGAATTGAAATTGCCGAACACCTGAAATATCTTCCTATGGGGTATTTCAATCAGAACAGCCTCGGCTACATAACCTCCGTTGCTACAAACACTATGGAGGCTCTCGCTGACGTTGCAACAAGAGTAGTAATGCTTGTTACACAGGGTATTCTTACAACCGCTTTTGTCGTAATGATGGTGTGCTTTTTCGATATCCGTATCGGGCTTGTTTCTATTGCAGGAATTATCCTTTATTTTATCATAAATACATTCCTGCAGAAAAGAGGTCAGGCAATAGCACCGATAAAGGACAGCTCCGACAGCAGGCTTGTTTCAAAAATCCTCGAATATCTTCACGGTATTTCCGAGGTGAGAGCCTACAATCTCACAGGTGAAAAAAGCAAGGAGCTTAATGAGGCAATCTGCGATAACAGCAAGGTCTGCACCGATATGGAATTTAAATTTATTCCGCCGATGTTCTTGCAGAATATGACAATCAAGCTGCTTGGTACACTTATAGCTTTTCTCTCTGTGTACTTCTGCATTAACGGCACAATGGAGCTTTTAAATGCGGTTGTAATGGTAATAGCTTCGTTTATTCTCTTTTCCGCACTTGATACAGCAGGTAATTATTCAGCACTTTTGCGAAGCGTTGACCAGGCTGTAACAAAGGCACAGAATATTCTTAATCTCCCCGAAATGGACATCGACGGAAAGGATATTACGCCTGAAAATTATGATATCGTTCTTGAAAATGTAGATTTCTCATACGAAAACAAGAAGATTATAGACAACGTTTCTCTGCATATTCCCGAAAAGACAACCACTG
>CAZGRB010000288.1:0-2217 GCA_964527695.1 uncultured Ruminiclostridium sp. | reverse complement strand
ACAAGCCGTTTCGATAAAACCACCATCCAGCTGATTTCCGAGCTTGATTTGCCTTACATAGCGAAAATTGTCGAAGTGTGCGACAATGAAATATATATGGAATACGTTGACGGAGAGGTTCTGTCTAATAAAAACACACCGCCTGACATATATCATATTTTCTCCGAGCTTTGCGATGCTGTTTCGGCATTGCATTCCGTCGGCGTTATCCACCGTGACATCAAGCCGTCAAACATAATGCTCACAAGCGACGGACATATAAAGCTGATAGATTTTGATGCGGCACGCGTCAAGAAAATAAATCAGGACAAGGATACCGTTTTTATCGGCACAGACGGCTTTGCTCCGCCTGAACAGTACGGCTTTGAACAAACCGACGAGCGCAGCGATATTTACGCTCTTGGTGTTACAATGAAGCTTATTCTGAACGATAATTTTGAGAAATCACCATACCGCCCTGTCATAGAAAAATGCCTTAAATTCAGCCCTGACCAGCGATATTCTTCAGTGCTGAAATTAAAAAAGACTCTTGCACTGTGCAAGAACCGTAAAAATATTATGTTTTCGACTATTGCAGCTTTAGCCGTAATTTCAACTGTTTCTGTATGCTTATCCGTATCGGATAAGTCCAATGCAGAATTACCTGAAACTGTTCAGCATGACGTACAAACCACTACCTCTGCTGTATCGGAAACTGTTGAAAACAACACAATTCCAACCTATGATGATATAATAATTGATGACGAATTTTTAATTCCCTGGGAGTTGATTCCTACACCTGAAAATCTGCCTCAGCTGCACGATTTTGTGGATAAATTCGATTATGAATACGGCTTTTTTGATTATTACTGGAAGGAAATATCAAGCGAAGATTTCAGCGGTATTACTGAACTTTTGAAAAACTGGCTCGTCGATTTCACTTCATTTGACAGAAGCAATGATAAATGCATCAGTTATATATATGAGAATACTGATTATTCTGTAAGCTTTGATTATTATAACGATAAAGGTGAAGATTATCAGTTTTTTATACGCATAATGACACCTGAAAATACTGTTATTATGACAAATCCTCTCGATTTTACTGTTCCCACAGACAGCAGCAGAGAAATCCTATGGTCTGAAATTTCCGACTTGCCGACAGATTTTCCTGCTGTTTCGGAAAAAGTAACTTTATTTGAAAGCGAGTCAGGTAAAGCGAAAATCCGCTGGGACAGAATGAGTAAGGAAGAGCTTTGCGATATTGCCAATAAAATAGCAGAAGTATATCCTATTGTTTCTGTGAGCATTTCCGATACAGATATGATATACAGCTTTGAAAATGACAACATTGCTGTAATTCTCCAAAGAGCAAGTTCTGTTTCCGTACTTAATCCATATCAGACTACACTGCAAATTTTTTATTAATGAGCTTTAAACCGACAGCAAAGCACTGTCGGTTTTTGCTTTTGCAGTATGCTCTGTGCATAACAAAAGTATAATTTTTTCCTGTATAATACACTTAACAATAAATAATATTGTGGGTGTGTGAAATGAAAACTGCTGAACAGCTGTTTGACGAGCTTGAAACCTCGGAAATAAAGGACTACCTGTCCGAAAATTCCGAAGAGTTTATTGTCGAAAGTATAGCTAAGATACTGAATGAAATAATTGAAAAGAAAAACCTTATCAAGTCTGAGGTTATCGAACACTCTCAGCTTAATAAGGTCTATGCCTATCAGATTTTGCAAGGAAAACGGTTTCCGTCCAGAGATAAAATAATCCCTTTATGTATCGCAATGAGGCTTTCTTTGGAAGAAACACAGGATGTATTGAAAAAATCCAATATGCCTATGCTGTATGTGCGAAACAGGCGTGATTGCATCATAATTTTTGCCATTACAAAAGGGCTAAGTGTGCTTGCCTGTAACGAGCTTCTTTACGAATCCAACGAAAAAATCTTAGGTTGATTACTCCAATACTTCAAAGCCGTTTTTATCAAGCTCAATGTTTGTTTGGATAACATCAAGTTTTTTCTGAATACAATAGATAATAACGCTGTCACGTTTATTTTTTACATAAAGGAGATTTAAAAAAGTCCGCTTCAATAAAAGCTGGGTTTCACTGAGGTCAAGCCCCATTCCGAACGCCAACGCTACAATTTTATCACGCTTAGGCTTGCGTATTCCTGCGAAAATCTGATTACCGTAAACGGTATCAAGTCCTGATTTTCGGATT
>CAZGRB010000287.1:0-2237 GCA_964527695.1 uncultured Ruminiclostridium sp. | reverse complement strand
GTACGTTGAGGGTCTTTTGACGAAGTAAGCAAAAATGTTTTTGCCAAGCCGTTTATGCGGCTTGGCAAAACTTTTGTATAAGCTTATTAATTTTCGCTCTGCAAAAATCTGCTGAACTGCATTTTTGCGGTGCGTGGGTTTATCGACAGGCTGTGCTGAACAGCAGAAGCTGTTCAGCGCTTTTTTATTCAGTTCCGTTGCTTTCTTTCAGCAGCGGTGTCATGCTTTTCAGGCAGATGACCATTGTTGAGCCGTTATGCAGAAGCGCAGACAAGGACGGAGTAATGATTCCGCCGAAGCCGAGCAGCAGTAAGGCTGTGTTAAAGCCCACAATAAAACGGTAATTATCGTTTATTCTCTGCATAAGCTGCTCGCTCAGCCTTCTCATAACCGCAAGCTCTGTAAGACCTGCTCCTCTGAGCGTTATGTCAGCCGTTTCCTTTGCAATATCCGAAGCGTCGCTCATTGCTACCGATACATCTGCCGCCGCAAGGGCAGGAGCGTCGTTTATACCGTCGCCGACCATTATCACACAGTGACCGTCAGCCTTGAGCTTTTCGATGTGACTATGCTTTTCCTCGGGGAGAACCTGGGAATAGAATTCGGTTATACCAAGCTGCTCTGCGATGATTTCAGCGGCCGAGTGACTGTCGCCTGTAAGCATAACTACATTTTCTATACCGCATTTCTTCATGAGCCTTACAGCTTTTGCCGCCTCCTTGCGTGGAGGGTCATTTATGCACAGCGCACCTGTAAGCTTACCGCCCACTGCAAGATAAATTACCGAAGAAGCACCTGCCTTTTCGTTTATGAAAGCCTGCTGCTCATCGGTTATTGTTACGCCCTCGTCTTCGCAGACAAAGTGACGGCTTCCGATTATTGCACGCTCCCCGTGAAGAGTTGTCACAATTCCGTGGGCAACTATGTAATTTACCTCTGCGTGTTCCTCGGCGTGCAGAACGCCGCGCTGTTCAGCGCCCTTTACAATGGCTCTCGCCATGCTGTGAGGGAAATGCTCCTCGATACAGGCTGCTGTTCTAAGCACCTCTTCTTCGGAATATCCTTCAAAGGAAATCACCTTTTCAAGAACAGGCTCAGCGTTGGTAAGGGTTCCTGTCTTGTCAAAAACAATGGTATCCGCTGAGGCAAATGCTTCAAGATATTTTCCGCCCTTGACTGTTATATTAAGGTCAGAGGCTTCACGGATTGCCGAAATAACAGAAATCGGTGTTGACAGCTTTATAGCACAGGAATAATCCACCATAAGCAGTGAAACAGCCTTTGTGATATTCCGTGTAAGCAGAAGCGTAAGCACGAAGCCTAAAAAGCTGAACGGAACTATTTTGTCTGCAAGGCGTTCCGCACGGCTCTGGATACCTGCCTTCAGATTTTCGGAGCTGTCGATAAGCTCAATGATTTTCTGTATTCTGGTATCGGAATTTACCGCTCTGACCTTGATTACAACCGAGCCTTCTTCCACAACCGTTCCTGCGAAAACAGTAGCGTCGGCGGATTTTATCACTGCCAGCGGCTCACCTGTCATTGAAGCCTCATTTATGTATGCCTCCCCGTCGGTAATTTCACCGTCAACGGGTATGACGCTTCCTGTACGGACACGGATTCTGTCGCCTGCCTTAAGTTCCTTTATGGAAATAAGGATATCCTCGTCTCCGCTCACAAGCCACACCTTGTCTGCTTTCACTGCAAGGCTTGATGTAAGCACAGCCTTTGTACGTGCGTGCGTATATTCCTCCAGAAGCGAAGATACAGAAAGCAGAAGCATTATAGTTCTTGCTGTACTGAAATTACGCTGGGCAAGACAAGCGGTAATAGATGCTGCGTCAAGCACCTCAACCGTAAGTCTGCCCTCCGCAAGTACAGACAATCCCTTTAAGATGTATTTAATGCCTCTGTAAATTACGGAAATGGGACGTAAAGGTGCAGGGATAATCAGTTTTCGTACAAAATGATTGACACCAAGCTTTATAAGCTGCTTCCTGAAATGATTGTCAATTCCCGCTGTTCCTTCATCCCTTGGAACAGGCGTCATGCTGCGGAAATTGAGACTTTCAATAAATCCTATAACGTCATTGCGATATCCTTTCTTATAGCGGATAAGCAGGCTGCCGTTTGCTGAATGGGCTTCTGCGGAAACCACATAAAAGTTAGCTATGGCTAACTTTACAATACACCCTTCCAACGTTTTATCGAAAGCATACCCCCCAAAGCGTACCCTG
>CAZGRB010000286.1:0-2250 GCA_964527695.1 uncultured Ruminiclostridium sp. | reverse complement strand
TTAGGTGATTATTATGAGCGTTAACGATAACTATGATAGAAACAAGCTTTTAAAAATGGTTTCGGATATTTTCGGTGAAAAAAAGACGAAAAAAGAACTAAATGAATGCGTTGCACTTTGGGAACTTGCAGATAACACAACAGATTCCAAAATACTTTCGGAATTATCGGTTTCAAAATATTTAGAGGTGCGTGAAGCGGTCGCTTATAATCCCAATACGCCTGTTGATGTGTTAATAGCCTTGCTAAGAGATGAAAGCTGTGAAGTAAGACAAACAGCCGTTTTAAATCCTAATTTACCTTTGAATGAAATAGAAAAACTATGTGAAGATGAATCAGAATTGGTGCGTGATGCTGTTGTAAGGAGAAAAAATAAAGCGTAAATTTCAGTTTGTCAAACAGTTTATACCAATCCGCACCTGTAACAACAGGTGCGGTATTGTTTTTCTCTGTTGTGTGTTAAACAAAATATTATACCCGATAGGGTGCAAATTTGGGCTTGTTGAATAAATTGCACCTTAACGGGTATAATTTTTATAAAAATCTCTTGACATTCTACCCGAAAGGGTATAAAATTAAACTATGAATAATATTGCTGAATTTGTAAAACAAAAAAGAAAAGAAATCGGGCTTACGCAGGAGGAATTTGCACTCCGTTCGGGTCTTGGACTGAGGTTTGTACGTGAACTTGAACAGGGCAAGGAAACCGTGCGTATGGATAAGGTCAATCAGGCACTTGCGATGTTCGGTATGAAAGCCGTTCCCGGAAGAAAGGATGACTGATGGAAGCATATAGAACAGCGTTTGTATATGTAAGGGAAGAGTTTGCAGGGGTGCTGAAGGAAACGGATTATGGATATTCCTTTCAATATGATAAGGATTACCTTGATTCCGAAAAGCCGACTGTTGTAAGTCTTACTCTGCCTTTGCAGGAACAGGAGTATGTGTCAAAAACCTTGTTTTCTTTTTTTGACGGACTTATTCCTGAAGGCTGGCTCCTTGAAATTGTCAGCAAAAACTGGAAAATCAGTCAGAAGGACCGTTTCGGGCTTTTACTTGTTGCTTGTAAGGATCCTATCGGCAATGTCAGCATAAAGGGGGAACAGATATGAAGTGCTTATGCTGTGGAAAGCCGCTTGATGATACAGATAACAGAACAGGTTGGCATAACAATTGTATAAAGAAATTCTTCGGTACCTCATCAATGCCTGACATTGACATTTCGGAAGAAATACTGAACCGCCTTGCTATTGACAGCACTAACAAGGGCTTTACTGTTCCGGGTGTACAGAAAAAGCTGTCACTGCACCTTACTGTCGGTGCACCCCCCCGTCTTACATTGGTGAATTATCCTACGGGATATATTTTAAAGCCGCAGACAGAGGAATATTCCGCTTTGCCTGAAATGGAATATCTTATTATGCAGATGGCAAGCGTTACGAAAATAAAGACAGTGCCTTTTGCGTTAGTAAAAATGCCATCGCAGAATAATAGCTTTGCCTATATCACAAAGCGAATTGACAGAGTTAAGAGAAAGCTTATTGCAATGGAGGATTTCTGTCAGCTTGATGGCAGGCTTACCGAGGATAAATACCGAGGCTCTTATGAACGCTGCGGAAAGATTATTGATAAATATTCGGCTGTTCCCGGCGCGGATATGACAGAAATGTTTTTAAGAGTTGTGTTTTCTTTTGCTGTGGGCAATTCCGATATGCATTTAAAAAATTTTTCTCTTATTGAAACAAACGCAGGCGGCGAAATTTATTCACTTTCAGCAGCATACGATATGCTGTCAACCAATGTAGTGATTCCTGCCGATAAAGAACAACTCGCACTTACGGTCAATGGTAAAAAACAGAATATCCGCAGAAAGGATTTTCTTATCCTCGCCGAAACAGCCAATATTTCCAAAGTGTCAGCAGAAAGGATGATTGAAAGGGTTGTTAAGCTCAAAGAAACATATATTGAGATGTGTCGTGAATCATATCTCCCGGAAGATATGAAACTGGCATTGGAAGAATTGATTGGTAATAGGATTTCTGTTCTGGAGAAATGATTTTCGGTGATGTTTTTCTCATTGTGTATAGTATAACTGAGGAAATATACGAGAATTTGTAATTCTAAAAGAGAAATTGTTACGATTACAGACAGTGACAAGACATAAAGCAAATAACCCGAAGAAGAAATCAATCTTCAGTTTATAAAAAATCGAATATAACAAAACAACTCTCCGCTTATAAAAGAAGAGAGC
>CAZGRB010000285.1:0-2263 GCA_964527695.1 uncultured Ruminiclostridium sp. | reverse complement strand
GTCTGAAATATGTAAACAACGATGCCTGCTATCCCTCAATTCTCGTTATCGGTCAGCTTATGGCTGCTCTCGACAGCGGAAAATACGACCTTGACAATACCGCTCTTATGATTACCCAGACAGGCGGTGCCTGCCGTGCCACAAACTATATCAGTATGATAAAGAAGGCGCTTATTGACGCAGGCTATGAAAAGACTCCACTTATTTCCCTCAACTTCAACGGTCTTGAAAAGCAGCCAGGCTTCAAGATTACAGTACCTCTTGCAATCCGTGCGTTCATGGCGGTAATCTACGGCGACATTCTCTGCCGTTGTCTCTACCGTGTAAGACCCTACGAAGCCGAAAAGGGCAGTGCCGACAAGCTTTGGGAAAAGTGGAACGCTTATCTCAGGGAAGACCTGAAGCACATGAGCTTCTCACGTTATAAGAAGAATGTTGCAAATATCATCAAGGAATTTGACGAGCTTCCTGTTCTGGATATTGTAAAGCCCAGAGTAGGTATCGTAGGCGAAATCCTCGTAAAGTACAACCCCATTGCAAACAATGACGTAGTAGGTCTTGTTGAAGCAGAGGGTGCTGAAGCGGTAGTTCCCGATTTAATGGGCTTCATCTACTTCTTCTGCGACCATGCAAACTCCCGTCACGAATTACTCACCGTTTCGGGCAAGCGCCATTTCTTCAGCAATAAGGCAATCCAGCTCTTCGAGTGGATTGAAAAGCCTTACTGGGAAGCAATCAAGGGTACAAAATTCGGCGAAGTAATGCGCATTTCCGATATGAGAAAGCTTGTAGACGGTATCGTCTCCACAGGTAATATTGCTGGTGAAGGCTGGTTCTTATCCGCAGAAATGCTTGAGCTTATCCATAGCGGCGTTACAAATATCATCTGTATGCAGCCTTTCGCTTGTCTCCCGAACCATGTAACAGGTAAGGGTGTAATCGGCGAACTCCGCCGCAGAAACCCCAACTCCAACATTATTGCGGTAGACTATGACCCAGGCGCTTCCGAAGTAAATCAGGTTAACCGTATCAAGCTTATGCTTACTCAGGCTATGAGAAAGATAAAGAACGGCGAAGAAATGCCTTCTTCTCCTGCGGCAGAGGTAAAGGATAAGTATTCGGAGCTTGTTGAAATTTGACAATCCTGATATTTTTGTAAATTTTATTTACATTTTTATTAAAAAGCTATTGACAAGACAATGATTTTATGATAATATAAAGATGCGGTAAATATTATTTACATAAAACCAACAAAAAGAAAGGTCAGATAAAAATGAGTGAAATCAAGTTTACTACAAACCCTATAGATAAGAAAAATAAGAGCAATAAGAGTGTAGGAAAGATTGTTCTTATAGCAGTTATCGTTTTTATTGCGCTTATAGTTGTTTTCAACTGTTTTTCAATTGTAAACGAAGGCTTTGTAGGCGTTAAGTACCGTTTCGGTAAGATTGTGGCAGACGACCTTACAGCAGGTCTCAACTTCCAGATTCCTTTTGTAGAGGAAATCAAGCAGGTTGATATCCGTGAACAGGTCTATGCAACCACCACCGACGCATACACCAGCGATACCCAGACAGTTCAGGAGCTTAGCTTGAAGCTTAACTATTCATACGATAAGAATAAGCTTTCCGACCTTATCCGTGAAGTCGGTGTTTCCAACGTTGAAAGCAAGCTTCTTATCCAGAATGTCGCAAAGATTACCAAGAATGAAATCGGTAAGGTAAAGGCAGAAGAACTTGTACAGTCTCGTGGTGATGTTCAGCAGAGAATTGAAAACGAGCTTACACCTCTCCTTGCAGAGAAGGGCATTATTGTTCAGTCCTTTGCAATTGAAAATTTAAGCTTTGACGATGCCTTTGAACAGTCTATCCAGAATAAGGTTATTGCCGCACAGGATGCCCTTAAAATGGAAAATAAGACCAAGGAAAAGGAAGAAGAAGCAAAGCAGATAGTAATTGCAGCACAGGCAGAAGCAGACAGCCAGAAGCTTGCCGCAGACGCACAGGCGTATGCAATTCAGGTAGTGCAGGAACAGCTCAAGAGCAGTCCTGATTATATCGACTATCTCAAGATTACAAACTGGAACGGCGTGCTTCCTCAGGTTATGAGCGACGGAATCAATCCCTTCCTCGTACTTGACAGCGAAGATGAACAGACAGGCACATCAGCCTCTGTTCAGGCAGCTGAATAATTATGAACCAATAGTATCAGCCTGACGTAGAAATGCGTCAGGTTTATGCTGTTTTAAAGAGATTTTTTAAGA
>CAZGRB010000284.1:0-2285 GCA_964527695.1 uncultured Ruminiclostridium sp. | reverse complement strand
GCAAGGAAAACAAAACAACAATAATGTGCCTCCCCGGCAATTTTATGACCCACAGACAGTTTGAAAATATCGTTCCGCTTTTAGAAAACGACTATCATGTTATTACCGTATCCTTTGACGGCTACGATGAAACAGGCGAAACTGTTTATACAACCGCAAAGGAGCAGGCAGAAAAGCTTGCTTCATTTATAAAAGAAAGCCTTAACGGAAGAATTGACCTTGTCTACGGCGAATCGTTGGGAAGCATTCCTACGGTATGGCTTACGCAGATGGATATAAGCATAGGCGGAGTGATTTTAAGCGGTGCGGAATATATGAACTACGGCATTTTCAATAAGCCTGCTATAGCAATTTTTGCGCCTTTTACATACAAGCTGATGAACAAGATGGTTACTACCGAAAATGTAAAGTTTCCGAAATTTCTGCAAATTAAAATGGGTATTACCAATGATACCTTCAAGCCTATGCTTAAACAGGCCTGTCAGAAGCTTACCCTTGAAACAACAAAGGCAACCTTTCGGGAAGGTATAAGATGTTACCCCGAATATGTGAACAAGTGGGAGGCTAATGATAAAATCCCTGTTGCCTGCTGGTACGGCGAAAAGGAAATGAATATGAAAAAGGCAATAAAGTGCTTAAAAAGAGCATTTCCGAAGCTTGATATTCACCCGTTCAAGAATATGGGACACGGTGAAAATATGCGTTATCCCGAACTTGTGGTAAGGGAATTGAAAGCTTTCATGATGAAGAATGAGATTATATAAAGAAAGGGGCATGTTTTTTTACAGACTGCTGAACAGCATTGAGGCAAGCCTGCCGCGACTTTCGTAATCGCAGGAAAATGCACTGCCCCCAAGGGGAGAGAACACTCCCTTCACGTTGCCGAAAAAGCCGTCCCACGGGCCTGCAAAGAGAAGATATCCCACAAGCTTTCCATCGCATACTGCGGCTTTGCCGAAGGGCTGACCGCTGAGCCAGTGCAAAATACCCGTAAGGCTTTCTGTGAAATTTTCCGAAGGCAAGTCGGGACAGTACTTTCTTTCGACTTCAAGCTCGCTAAGAGCCAGCTTAACTGCCTCACCGATATGTTCTTCGGTAAATTTTTCAATTACTGTTTTTTCATTTGTAGTCATTGTAATAACCATTCCTTTCACACTTAGGGCTTGTTGCTTCCGAGCAGAACAACGGCAATACCGAGAATCTATACTGCAGCCTGAGAAAAGAAAGGACAGCCCGAATCTGATTTTGGGCGCAAAAAAGCCGCAGCAAAATCCGCTGCGGCATAATCATTTCCTGCAAAATGGTTATTTCAATACTGCCGAGGTAATTCTGCTCATACTGTTTTCGTTTTTGAACATATAATATGTCATCTTAAAATTACCTCCTTTTTCTGAAAAATCCGATTATAAAACAAGCGTTTTGTAACCTTATTCAGGGTAGCATTATTATGTGGTTTTGTCAAGAAAATTATATTTTTTCCGAACAAATCATCAGCTGAATATCATTATCCGACGACGGTTTACCACTGAAATCCGCATAGCTTTCAATGATATTCATTCCGAGCTTGTCAAAAATCAGCTTTATCTCATCGAGCGTATACAGTCTTATAGTGTTTCCTTCCTCCATAACAGGCTCAGGTAAAGGCTCTCCGTACGGAAAATCAAGCTGACCGTAAATCAAAGTTTTCGTATCATTATTCCACTCAAAATTTGAAAGAGTAAGACACTTTTCCCCTGCATCCCACAGCTTGCACGGGAAATGCGTTGCCGCATAACTGCCGTTCATTATATCCATAAAATGTTTGCCGCCTGATTTCAAAGCCTTAGAAATAACAGAGAAAATTTTCAGATTTTCCTCATCATTTTCAAGATATCCGACAGCCCCGTCAGCCATATTCAGCACAACATCAAACTCGTTTTCGAAGTTTATTTCACGGATATCCGAGCAGATAAACCGAGCATTTAAATTCTTCTTTTTTGCCTGCTCATTAGCATAATTTATGTAAGCGGGAGTAATATCAACACCTGTCACATCAAAGCCGCGTCCTGCAAGCTCCAAGGAATGTCTCCCGAAGCCGCAGGCAAGGTCAAGTATTTTCTCATTACCCTTCAGCTCTAATTTTTCCGCAAGGAAATCAACCTGTCTTTTAGTGTCCTCGACCCACGATTGATTTTGTATATCAAGCGTCCAGATTTTCTTGTACCAGTCGCTTTCCATAGGTTTCATAAGCTACCTCCTAGTATAATAATGATATAGCCAAAAGACAGTTCCGCAATAGACAACGT
>CAZGRB010000283.1:0-2289 GCA_964527695.1 uncultured Ruminiclostridium sp. | reverse complement strand
CAAATGGGCGGATATGTAACCGTAGCCGAGTTTTACGAACAGTATAAGGATAAGTATGATTTTACATATTTTGCTGGTGTAGAAGAAGTAAGCTACGAGGAAGGCAAGGAGTATCTTTTGGAATATAAATCTGGTTGTACTGATGATAAGCGCAATGGTACTACGGCTTGGTACGAAATATATAGCTTAAAGCTCACGCCCAAACTCGGAAATACAAACTATTCTTTTAAGGCGTATGTCGCAAATTTAACGTCTCCCGATAAGAAAGTTACATTAGAAGAGGCTTACGTAGTTTGCTTCGGAGATTTTGATGATACACCTGTTTGGTTGACAGGTGGCTTTGAATCACACGAAAAGCTCATGTCTGTTACTAAATATGATGTAACTGTCGACGAATTTACAGCAAATCTTAACGAACAAGGCTTCGCAGAAGGAAATTTAGCTATTGACGAAGATCTTGTATACAATAAGGTTTCAAGCGCTATCACGCTTATTAACTGGAAAGTGACGTCTGACGCTAATACTGCGGGTTTACGCCCAGTTATAGAGTACAGCGCCAGTGTAAACCCAAACACAGATAAGCTCCAGAATATGAAAATTAATTATATGTATTTCTTAGAGCAATAAATTTTATTCCCCGACTTACTTTTAGTAAATCGGGGATTTTTATATATTTAAATTGTTCCTATAAATGATACAAAAAACGCCTGACCTATTTTTGTAGGTCAGGCTCGCTTTTTTATACACCGAAGCTCTTATTCAGGTTAAATTGTTGTAAAATCTGTTGTAAAACGCCCTTTGAAATCAATCTGACCGCTGATAATCAGCGTTTACGGCTGTTAGTCATATCCTGCCGTGGCATATAAAAACTATTCTGTGCATTGTTTCTCCTTGTAACCGGATTGTAATAATTTGTAACCACTTTGTAATTGCTTTTAAGCTTTTCGGGTGATATAATTACAGTAGTGAAAATCAGCGCTGTTTTGCCCGTGATGCGCTGACATAACCGTCGCTGTAATAGGCGATAACGCTTTTTTCACGCTGTTCATCCAGATCGTATCCCTTTACGGTCATCCCCGAAAGATTCATAAGCTCCGCAGCCTTAACCTTTGTCAGCTCACAGCGCATTACATTGATTCCGCCGCAGACGATGACAAATTCTCCGTTCATCACATTCAGTGCGCCGTTATCCCCAAGCTTCTTTTCACGGAAGGTTTCGCTGTCACGCTCGGTAACGTATTTTATGGGAGTCTTGTCAAATTTCACAAGAATATCAACGGGCATCCCGTCCTGCTTTTTCTTCTTTCCGAACAGCATCAGAGCCACTCCTTACAATGAATTTTGTAAATTTATTGTACCATTTCTGCCGAATAAAGTCAAGGTTTGTGCATACATACCATTGACATTGCTGAAAATAGCGTGTAAAATAAACTATGTGTGATTTATCCAACAGAAGAAGGATTGATATAAATATGGAAAATAACCTTAAATTATGTATGGGCTGTATGGGACACAAGGAATACAGCGGTCCCTGCGAAATATGCGGATATATGGACAATACCGCATATCTTCCCTCATACCTTGCTCCGAAAACCGTTCTTATGAACAGATACATTGTAGGCAGACTTCTCTCCCACAACGGCGAGGGTGCGGTTTATATTGCCTATGACACCGAAAAGAACAAGGTTGTGGAGATCAAGGAGTATATGCCCGACCTGCTGTGCACCAGAAAGAAAAATGAAAAGACCATTACCGTAAACCCTGATGCACTTCCCCTTTACAAGTCCTACCTTTCTGAATTTGCCGACCTTTACAAAACGCTTATGAACGGCATTGAAACGGACTGTATACAGAAGATTTACGGAATTTTCTCGGAAAATAACACGGGCTATGTTGTAATGGAGCACCTTAAAGGTATTCCTCTTTCCGAATATCTTGAAAAAACCGACGGTGTAATGGTATGGGACAAGGTGAAGGAAATCTTCCCTCCCCTGTTTACAGCACTCAATCTGCTCCACAGTGCAACTATCGTCCACAGAGGACTGAGCCCCGATTCAATATATATTGATGAACGTGGAAAGCTAAAGCTTACCGCATTCGGAATTTCCGCCAGCAGAACTGTTGACCAGAGCCTTAACTGCGAACTGCTCCACGGCTATGCCGCACCTGAACAGTACTCGGTTTCCGAAAGACAGGGACCCTGGACAGATATCTACGGTGTGTGCGCTCTCCTTTATCATGCGCTTACGGGAGTAAAACCCCAGCGTGCTGACGAAAGACTCCGTGACG
>CAZGRB010000282.1:0-2307 GCA_964527695.1 uncultured Ruminiclostridium sp. | reverse complement strand
TGTTTGAGTTTTGTAATCAGTACAGTTTTAAGTCCTGCTTTTTTTGCACCTGAAATATCTTTCAGGTAATCATTGCCAATCATAACAGTGTTTTCGGAGCTTGCACCAAGCTTCTGCAAAATATTCTCAAAGAAAGCAATATCGGGTTTTCTTGCACCGAGCTCCTTTGAAGTAAAATAATAATCGAAATAACTGTCAAGATTAACTCTTTCAAAAGCTTTTTTCATCGCAATGGCATCCGATTCACCTGCGTTTGAACCAACTGTACAAATGTATTTACTATGCAGATAAGGTATTACATCGGTAACGCCTTGCATGACTTTTATTTCATCCCATAAACACATAGCTCTTTCATCATTCGGGTTGTCAGACATTAATGTGTCGCCCCAATCGAAAATCAGATATTTTATATTATTCATATATTTATGTTTTACGAATCAGATAAGACCAACTGTTTCATCTGCGCCCATCATAATGTTAAGACACTGAACGGCAGCACCACTTGCACCCTTACCAAGATTATCAAGTCGGGAGCATACAAGAATCTGGTCATCATTACCCGAAACAATAATTTCCATATTATTTGTGCCTTCAAGCTCGTTTGCGCCGATAAAGCCGCTTTCAAGAACATCAGCACCATTAAGTTCGGTAACCTTTATGAAGTTAGAACCCTTGTAGTGCTCATCGAACATTGCCTTTACATCGGCAGGTGTGACTTTTTTGCCTAAAAGACGTGTATGCAGGGGGAGAGAAACAACCATTCCTGCAAAATAGTCACAAACATAAGGATTGAACATAGGCTTATACTGTAATCCTGAAATTACCTGCATTTCGGGAAGATGTTTATGCGACTGTATAAGTGCGTACTGTCTGGGAGTATCGAATTCCTTTGTACGTTTTTCGTCCTCGTACTGGGCAATACCTTTCTTGCCTGCACCGCTGTAACCCGAAACAGCATGAACAGTTACGGGATAATCAGCAGGGAGAATACCGCTTTTCACAAGAGGATAAGCCATGGAAAGGAAGCCACTTGCATAGCATCCGGGAACGGCAACACGCTTTGATGTTCTGATTTTTTCGCGGTGTTCAGCTGAAAGCTCGGGGAAGCCGTAAGCCCATTCGGGATTGGTACGGTGAGCTGTCGAAGCGTCTATGATACGTGTGTTGTCATTTTCGATAAATGAAACCGCTTCGATTGAAGCTGCATCGGGGAGGCAGAGGATAGTAAAATCTGAAGCGTTTATAAGCGTCTTTCTCTCATCATTATCCTTACGCTTTTCGGGGTCAATTCTGAGTAACTCGATGTCATTTCTGCCCTTGAAGCGTTCAAGGATTTTAAGACCAGTTGTGCCTTCCTGACCATCAATATAAACTTTTGCTGCCATAATTAAAACTTCCTTTGTTCATTTATTTCTTTTCATGGAACATATACATTCCTGCGCCTCTGTCCTCATTAGGACGTTCAATAAAGCCGAATTTTTTGTAAAAAGGCTCTTTATCCTTAGCGGAAACAAGAGTAATCATTGCTGTTTCGCCCTCTTCAACCGTGTCATCAACGAACTGAAGAAACTTATTTATAAGCATACTGCCGATGCCGAGCCTCTGAAAATCCCTGTGGACGATAACATCGCAGAGAAAGAAATGATAACCGCCATCACCTACACAACGGGTTGTGCCGATAGAAACTCCGTCAATCTTTGCAATCACAAAGAACAGGGAATTTTTCTTTATCATATCAAACTGACGACGTGATAATTCTCCCCAGCTTATAGAACGGCGAAGAGCGTTATATTCTTCAAATGTAATTTCGTTTGAGAATGTTATGTTCATTTGTCAAGCTTTTTCCTTGTTAATTCAATCTGGGTTGCAACACTTTCAGGCGAAGGACCGCCGTAGGATTTACGTTCCTTTACGCAGGTATCAAGGCTGATAGCTGTGTAAATATCTTCTGTGAAGAGTTCTGACTTTTCCTGGTAACATTCAAGAGGCAAATGCTCAAGGTCAGTCTGCTTTTCGATACATTCTGCAACCAGACCGCCTGTAATCTTATATGCGTCACGGAAAGGCATACCCTTTTTAACAAGATAGTCAGCGCAGTCAGTAGCATTGATAAACCCGCGTGCGGCTGCATTACGCATATTGTCTTTGTAAACGGACATTGTCTCAAGCATAGGAATAAATGTAGAGAGACAGAGCTTTACATTGTCGATAGCGTCGAAAATCGCTTCCTTATCTTCCTGCATATCCTTGTTGTAAGCAAGAGGCAGACCCTTCATCATTGCGAGAAGAGTCATATTATCGCCGAAT
>CAZGRB010000281.1:0-2312 GCA_964527695.1 uncultured Ruminiclostridium sp. | reverse complement strand
CGTGTGCCTCTCGAAGGCTGTCAGATTGTCGAAAAATAACTTTTTCGACAATCTGAGAGGCAGGTAGTGACCTGCCTCTGTTTATTTCACAATCTTCACCCCTATAACCGTAATATCATCCTCCTTGCCTTTCTCTGTCGAAAGACGGAGTGCCTCACCGATAGTGTCAATAATCGTGTTAAGGTCGGGATTCCTGTCACGCATTACAAGATTGCACAGCCATTTTTTATCTATTTCCGCACCGTCGCTTGCCATAATAATAACATCACCTGCGGCGGCGGTAAAGCGTTTTTCCGTATATTCGGCATCTGCTTCAACTCCCAGCGGTATGCCGCCTCCCTTCAGTTCGGCAAATTCGTTTCCGCACCGTACAAAGGTAGAAGCGCTTCCTGCCTTGTAAAGGGAGATTTCGCCGTTGTAAAGATTTATACGGCATACGTCCATTGTTGCAAAGCTCTCGTCCGAGGATTTCACCATAAGGGAGGTGTTGAGCATTTCCATTGATGCGTCGAAATCAATACCCGCCTTCAGCATACGGGTAAGCATACTGCATGAAAAGGCACTGTCGATTCTGGCACGGCTGCCGCTTCCCATTCCGTCGGAGAGAATCATATACACATTTCCGAGGCCGTCGTTGAAGCATTCGCAGGTATCACCGCTGTGGGAGTTTTCTGGTTTACTGCGGCTGAAAATTTTAATCTGTGCGTCATAGAGGGAACGCTCCGACAGGGTAATATGCACCCGTCCGCCGTTTTCCGCAATCATAGGCGGGTCAAACTCCCTGCGCAGGGCGAAGGACAGCTTTTCCCCGATATTTTCTCCGTTGAACACTGAGCTGTCATCACCGTAAGCATCCACAGTAAGTCGACCGTCAATGTTCATAGCGGTTACTGCAGGGGCAACGAGTCCGTTTTCACGCAGCACCTGCTCCGCGGCTTCTGCCGCCTTATAATCAAGACAGCTGTCATTGCACAGCTCCTCCGCCGCTTTTTCAAGCATAAGCTGTGTGGAGCTGAGCTGGGAGGTAAGTACACTTCGCATTTCTCCGATTTTCCGAGCAGCGCTTCTTGCGGAACAATAGGAAGCATAACCACGGTTAAGCTCGGATACAAGCTCACGCTTCTTCGGGCATATTTCCTCAAAATGTCCTGTCAGCATATTTTCGTCGGCAAGCTGTCCTGCGCGTATACTCTGCACAGCCTTGTTCATAATGTCCGCACTGCGGTTGTAGTATTCGCCCCAGCAGTGCATATTGTTTTTGCAGCTGCGGCAGATAATATCGGCGGCGGTAATGTAGATTTCCGAGGGGTCGTGAATATTTTCACGGTCAAGTACCTCGGCGGTTTTTCTTATTGCACTGTTCATTTCGCCTATTGCGTTTCCCATTCCCGAAAGACGGCACCCGAAAGCGTGGAAGGGTCTTGCTGATGCGGCAACATCGGCGGAGCAGCGGTGACGGAAGGAGGGAATCAGTTGTTCGGGTATAATCATTGCCAGAACAGAGCCTGCGAGCAGGGAACAGATGCAGACAGTGCTGTATGGTGTGATTTCTGTGACAATGACGCCGGCTCCTGCTGAGAAGATAAGTGCGCAGGCTCTTGTAATTCGTCCGTAACCCGAAAGAGCCGAAACAACAAGAGAGGACAGCGCAAGGATAATTGCCACAGAGGCATATTCCTTATCGCAGATGGTGATTCCTGCGGCGGAGAGGATTCCCACAGCGGTGGAAAGACTACGTGAAATCCTGGGGGCAAGTACAATGCAGACTGCGGAAAGCACAATACCGAGACTTAGCATTTCCGCTTTGAGTCCTGTGAATGCCGTAATAACAAGAGTGTAGATAATTGCTCCTGACAAAATAAGAGCAGTGTTATCGGCGGTTACAGGCTTGTCCTTTGCACGTCGGAAAAAATCAAGGCTTACAACCGTAACGGCAACGATTATACCGAATGCAAAGGCAGTGAAAATGTCAGAGGGCGACTCCGCAGAGGGCAGGTTTGCCAGAAAAACACTGACTACTGAGGTAACCGCAGTTATGATTACGGAAATACGTCCGTTTTTTTCTCCCGAAATAAGCCGTACTGCAAGAATCAGGGTCATTGCGGAAATATGCGGAACGGCAAGGGAAAAGTTTCCTGTTACGGCAAAGCCGATAACCGCGCCGAAAAATGCACATACGCAGTTAAAGCCTGACAATGCCCCCATAACTGCCGCAGGGAAGGGAGACAGCTTTTCAAAAAGAGGCGATACCGCCAGCAGGAATGTGAACACGGCGATAAAAAGCCCCTTTTTAAATGAAAACTCCCCTTCTT
>CAZGRB010000280.1:0-2327 GCA_964527695.1 uncultured Ruminiclostridium sp. | reverse complement strand
ACAGGGAGGGCATATTCGGCACATTACCCGATACCATCATAACCGCCATAGCTTCACCGATTGCACGGCCTACACCCAGCACGACAGCCGCCGCAATACCGCTTTTTGCGGCAGGTACGGAAACTCTGAAATAAGTCTCAATGGGTGTTGCGCCCAGAGCAAGGGAGGCGTCCTCGTATTCTTTAGGGACTGCCTCGAGCGCTGTCATGGATACTTTTATTATTGAAGGCAGAATCATAATTGCAAGTACAATTATTGCCGAAAACAGACTTGCGCCGTCGGGAATATTGAAAAATTCACGTACTGCTGGTACAAGCACCAGCATACCTACCAGACCGTATACAACCGACGGAATACCTGCAAGCAGGCTTACCGCTCCTTCCATAAACGCCTTTACCTTCGGGTGCGCAAGCTTTGAGAGATACACTGCTGTAAAAAATCCTATGGGAACACCGATTAAAATTGCACCTGCCGTGCCGTAAATGCTGGTCAGAATGAAGGGCAGTATTCCGAAGCTGGGCTCAGCTGCAGTTGATGCCCATTCTGTGCCGAAAAGAAAATCAAAGAGACCGATTTCAGTTATTGCAGGTATGCCTGAAATAACAAGATACACCGTTATCAGCAGAACACAGCCCACAGTCAGCAGACCGAGTATAAGAAATATACCGTGAATGACTTTTTCTATAAGTTTATTTTTCTTCATAAGGTTGCTCCGTTTTTTAGAAAACAATTTGTATGTTCGGAAACCGCCTTGCAAGTCAAGCTATAAATGCCGCTTGTTTTGCGTGCGGCAGAACTGCCCGAAGCAGAACGCTTCTTAATTTGCCGCTACAACACCTGCGGCAGAAATTGCTTCTTTTGCATTTTCAGAGGTAATGTAGTCAAAAAATTCCTGTGCGCTTTCGGAAAGCTCTGTATCAGCCTTTGTCACAAGGATAAACGGACGCTGAACAACATAGCTTCCGTCCTTGATTGTCTCTTCGGAAGGAGCAACGCCGTTTACGGTAACCATCTTGACGCTGTCCTTGACGGAAGCAACTGAAGCATATCCGATAGCTGCAGGGTTGCCTGCAACAGTGGTGATAACGTCGCCTGTTGAAGTAAGCTCCTGACGGTAATTGCACTTATCCTCCGTGTCGGTAATGGACTCGAAGCCGTCACGTGTGCCGCTTCCTGCTTCTCTGCCGATAAGTACGATTTCAGCGTCGTTTCCGCCGATTTCACTCCAGTTTGCAATTTCACCTGTGTAAATTTTTGCAATAGCTTCAACGCTGAGGTCGGTGACAGGGTTTTCAGGATTTACAATAATTGCAATACCGTCGTATGCGAGGACGGTTGCGGTAAGTCCCTGTGTCTTTTCCTCGTCCTTGAGGTCGCGGCTCGAAAGTCCTATATCGCAGGCCCCTGAGGCAACAGCCTTTATACCTGAGCCTGAGCCTGTGGGATTGTAGGTTACTGTAATACCCGTGTTTTCTTCAAAGGTTTCTCCGAGAATGCCGATTACCTTTTCCATTGAGGTAGAACCATCGGTTGCAACTGACTCCTTTTCGGAGGAGCAGCCTGTAAGTGTACCGCACATAATAAATGCGGCTGTTAGAATGCTGAGAATCTTTTTCATAGTAACAATTCCTTTCAGATGTAAAATCATTTACGTTTTTTAGTTTACATCAGTTATTATACCGCTGCTTTGTAAAGTCGGAAAGGCGGGTATTGTAAAATCTGTGTCAAATATGAATATGAGAACCACTCATTAATTTATTCCCGGCATTAATACAATCCGTACTTTTGTGCTCTGCTGATGTCAGCAAATGATGTGTAAAACTAAAAACGCAGAGATTTTACATCTCTGCGTTTTGGTGTATTATTCGTTTTAAATTACTTGTTGTCGTTCTGTCTGATTTCAACACGTCTGATCTTACCGCTGATAGTCTTAGGAAGATCGTTAACGAATTCAACGATTCTGGGGTACTTGTAAGGAGCGGTATGTGTCTTTACATAATTCTGGATTTCCTTCTTGAGAGCGTCATTGCCTTCAGTGCCCTTTGTAAGAACGATAGTAGCCTTTACAACCTGACCGCGTACAGGGTCGGGAGCAGCGGTAACGGCACATTCGAGAACATAAGGAAGCTCCATGATAACACTTTCGATTTCAAAGGGCCCGATACGGTAGCCTGATGACTTGATAACGTCGTCGATACGGCCTACATACCAGAGGTAGCCTTCTTCGTCACGTGTTGCCTGGTCACCTGTATGATAATAACCGTCATACCATACATCCTTTGTCTTTTCCTCGTCCTGATAGTAGCCGAGGAATAAGCCGCAGGGAG
>CAZGRB010000279.1:0-2333 GCA_964527695.1 uncultured Ruminiclostridium sp. | reverse complement strand
GGAATTTTTGAATGTGGCGATGTTATAACTATTAAGAATCTTAAAAATCCCGACGATACAACGGAATACCCTATGTGTATAACGGGGATAACATACACTATAGGCAACGACGGATTTATAGAAACTATTTCTTCTGAGGTAAATAAATCAAGTGGAACTTCTTTATCCACAGACGGAACATCATCGGGCGGCGGGGGCAAAACCTATTACGCAGGCGACGGGCTTACCCTTACAGCTGATAACGCATTTAAACTCAACACTGCAGCTCAGGCGAATCTGGGCGGCGTCCGCCTAAATGTCAGTCCCGATGTTCCCGACAGCGACACCACAAACAACAGAACGCTGGGTATTTACAGAGGATCTGATGTATTCGTGACCCTGAGAACAGCCACTAAGAATCAGAAGGGCGGCTTTTTTCTGGGCGACGGATTTGTACCTGTTCTGGAGGAAAAGCTGAACAGCGACGGTGATACGACTTACAGCAAGACAGGTTATGTTCAGCTCCGATTGGGTGATGGACTTGAATTTGTTGACAACGACGAAGCCGCAACCGACCCAAAGGAAATCAGCGAAAATTACAATGGCGGCAGAAGGGTTGCAGTTCCCAGAGCTACAGGCGAGAAATACGGTACGGTAAAAATCGGACAGTGGCTCGGAATTGACGAAAACGGCTTCCTGCGGGTAAATATGAAGCCGAAAAGGGGAATTGACATTTCTGCACTGGGTGAAATATCGGTGCTGATTGACGATGAAACCATAAAGCTCAATGACGACGGCAAGCTTGAATCAATCGGGGTGACTATCGAAAACGGAATATTAATTCAGGAAGCGAATGCCTCATATCTTCTTCATGAGTATACGGAAGTGGATTATATTGCAGGAAATAAGATAGTCTATACGGGTCCAAACAATCAAATAATAACACAGGGGTACATTGCACAGAATTCAGCAACAATAAGCACTACCGCACAGGGAAGTAAACCTGACTGGCAGTATTACAGTGACCTTGTATTTGAAAAGCCTGTATTTCTTGCTTATAACACGAGTAATGTTTATTCAATTTCTCGTATTTATCTGCGTTTCGTTGAAGCGAGTACAACCTCTTCTACATATCAATTGGTATATGTTACGACAGAGGGCGTGGAGTTAATTGCACAGACATTAACACCGTATTCGACGGTTGTTGAGTCGTTCATTGGCTTAGTTCTGGGGTGGTCTAATATCTATACACCAAGGTATACGACAACTAACGGTAATCAGTATTGTGAATTTGGGTGCGCTCATGTTGCTCCCTTTATAGTATACAGCCGTAACAATACCTCAACACCCTACTCTATCGCTAAAATATCTTCTAATATATACTGCCCCTACATTCAGTTTGCTTCCGAGGCGGAATACAATGCGGCGGTAGGGCTTACTTATGAGCCGCTGACACTTCAGCAGGTTAATGAAACAGTAACGGAGGTGTAGAATGTCATTTACTGTAATTATTGTCTGCTGTATAGGTGCTTTTGCTCTCGGTATAAGTTTCCTGTATGCGGCTCTGAAACTTTCAGTTTTACATAACAATAAGAAGAAAAAGAGCAGAACTACAGAAACTGCTGAAGAAAAAAAGAAAATCGGCACGATGGATATAATCCTCATCATTATCGGTATATCAGCTTTTATATTCACTGTAACAATGATATGGATATTCATAGCGCAGGGCGATGTGCCTGATACCCTTATAACCTGTTTCTTCGCCTTTATTGGCGGAGAATGCGGAATTATGGGGTTAATCCAGAACACTAAGAAAAAACAGAAGAATTCTGAAAAAGATGAGGAGGCTAAAGGCTAATGCAGTTACATGAAGCAATCGCCCTTACAGTGGGCGCAATCATACTTATAATTATTGCAGCTTATTTAATCATCAATCAGCGAGCAAAAGTCATCGAATGGCTTAAGAGCGCAGTTACAGAAGCAGAAAAGGAACTTGGCAAAAAGACAGGTCAGTTGAAGCTTCGCACGGTATACGACTGGTTTATTCAGAAGTTTCCGATAATCGCCTCAGTTGTTCCGTTCCCTGTGTTCTCAGGGTGGGTAGACATCGCCCTTGACACTATGGAAGAATGGCTTGATAAGAACAAGCAGGTTGAAATCTATGTAAGAGGTGAATGAAGAGAATGAATGAAATTCAGAAAAGCAGTCCGAATCATTACGATGGGCGATTCGGCTGGAACGCAGATATGCTCGTCTGTCATCAGACGGGCGGAACGTCGGCAGCAGACGCCCTTAAATACTATCTGAATCCTGCAGCGCAGTGCTCCCCGAATGACGTCATTGATACAAACGGC
>CAZGRB010000278.1:0-2343 GCA_964527695.1 uncultured Ruminiclostridium sp. | reverse complement strand
GCAGGTGCAGGCGGAACAGAAGCGCAGGACTGGGTTGAAATGCTTTACAGAATGTATAACCGCTGGGCTGAACGCCATAATTTCAAGGTTTCTCTCCTCGACTATCTCGAAGGTGATGAAGCAGGTATCAAGAGTGCATCTATTCTTGTTGAAGGCATGAACGCTTACGGCTTCCTTAAATCCGAAAACGGCGTACACAGACTTGTGCGTGTATCACCCTTCGACTCCTCGGGAAGACGTCATACAAGCTTTGCAAGTTTGGAAGTCATGCCCGAAATTGACGAAGATACAACAGTTGAAATCCGAGATGAAGATATTGAAATGGAAGTTTACCGTTCCAGCGGTGCAGGCGGTCAGAAGGTAAACAAGACCAGCTCCGCTGTACGTCTTATTCATAAGCCTACAGGTATCGTTTGTGCCTGCCAGACACAGAGAAGCCAGCTCCAGAACCGTGAATACGCTATGAGAATGCTCGTTTCCAAGCTCGTAGAAATCAAAGAGCGTGAGCACCTTGATAAAATCAGTGATATCAAGGGCGAGCAGCTCCAGATTGCATGGGGCGCACAGATACGTTCATATGTATTCATGCCCTACACTCTTGCCAAAGACCACAGAACAGGTTATGAAATGGGTAATATTCAGGCAGTTATGGACGGCGACATCGACGGATTCATAAACGCATATTTAAAGAGCAAGGCTCTCGAAAAAAACAGCTAATATGCTTAACAAAAACGATATAATTGACCTTGAAATAACAGGACTCACCAACGAAGGCTGCGGAGTCGGCAAATATGACGGTATTGTTGTATTCGTTCCCTTTTCTGCTGTGAACGATAAGCTCAGAGTGCGTATTGTCAAGGCAAATAAAAACCATTGCTACGGAAAAACCGAAGAAATCACAGTACCCTCGCCTGACCGTATCACTCCGGATTGTGAAGTTTTCGGAAAATGCGGAGGCTGTGATTTCAGACACATTTCCTATGATGCAGAGCTTAAAGCTAAGGAGCAATTCATCCGTGACGCATTTACACGCATCGGAGGGCTTAATCCCGAATTCCTGCCTGTCATCGGCAACACCATTCAGGACGGCTATCGAAACAAAGCGCAGTATCCCGTTGGAAAGAATGAAAAAGGCGAAACAGTGTGCGGATTTTTCGCAAGCAGAAGCCATCGCATTATCCCTTGCGGAAAATGTCAGCTTGAACCCCCTGTATTCGGGGAGATAAAGCAATTTATTCTTGAGAATGCAAGGGAATACAAAATCTCAGCATATAATGAAGCTGAACACAGCGGCGTCCTCCGCCACATCTGCATAAGAAAAGGTCACTATTCAGGTGAAATATGTGTCACTCTGGTTGTAAGACGTAATGTGCCGCAGCTTAAGGCGCTTGCCTTTGAGCTGAGAAAAAGATTTCCTGAAATCACGTCTATAACCGTAAATATAAACAAGGACAAAACTAATGTAATTTATGGCAAGGAAGAAAAAGTTCTTTTCGGCACTGATTCAATAACCGATAAAATGTGCGGAAAGACATTTTCCGTTTCTCCCCTGTCGTTCTACCAGGTCAATACTCCTATGGCGGAGGTATTGTACCGAAAAACCGCTGAACTTGTACAGCCTGACGGCAAGACAATTATAGACCTTTACTGCGGTGCAGGAACAATCGGTCTTACAATGGCAGATAAGGCGAAAAGCGTTATCGGTGTTGAAATAGTCGAAAGCGCTGTTGCTAACGCAAATGAAAACGCAAAGCTCAACAATGCGGAAAATGTCCGTTTTATCTGCGGCGACGCAGGACGAGCTACTGATATTCTTGTGAGCGAGGGCATCAAGGCTGATGTTGTTATTGTTGACCCTGCAAGAAAGGGTTGTGACGAGCGTACTCTCTCAAATATAATCAAATTCAACCCTGACAGAGTAGTTATGGTTTCGTGCAATGCCGTTACAGCCGCAAGAGACTGCAAATATCTTGAAGAGCACGGTTATAAATGCGTGAGCGTTCAGAGTGTGGATTTATTCAGCAGGACAAGGCATGTGGAATGTGTGGTAAAACTTATCAAAGAGTGATATGAGGTAAAATATGAGCAACCAGAATTTTACAACTTTAATTTTTGATATGTATGGTGTTATCATAGAGGAAAGCAAAGGAAATTTTATACCATACACGTACAATCATTTTGATGAAAGTCATTATGAACATTTAATACGACAATTCAAACAGGAAAAACTCTTTACCCGTGCAGGCAACGGCGATTTGAAGTCAAATGAATTTCTTCAAAACTTTACAAGTATCCTGTACATGTACTCACAAAACGGTACCGCTGCTGCAGGCTCGCTCTTTT
>CAZGRB010000277.1:0-2349 GCA_964527695.1 uncultured Ruminiclostridium sp. | reverse complement strand
ACGGCAGCTGGGCACCTCTTGCGGCAAAGGTAATGAAGGAAATGTTCGCGAAGAGCAGGAATATTAAATTTGCAGAAAACACTGTAAGAATCCTGTCCGCCCTCAATGAAGAAAGCTCCGCTCAACTCAATGCCCTTGCGGAAGAACTTTGCATGGACTATAAAGCACAGCAGGGCGAAACTGCCGACAAGAACAATTTATCCGCACTCTTCAATATCGGCTATGGTCTTTATGTAGTTACATCAAATGACGGCAAAAAGGATAACGGCCTTATTGTGAACACCGTATCTCAAGTTTCCGACAATCCCAACAGAATTGCCGTTACTATCAATAAAATGAATTATTCCCACCATGTAATAAAACAGACGGGAAAAATGAATGTCAACTGTCTTACAGTTGACGCACCTTTCTCGGTATTTGAAAAATTCGGCTTCCAGAGCGGCAGAAACACCGATAAATTCGCAGAATGTCAGCCCCTTTATTCCGATAACGGCCTCGTTTTCCTGCCAAGACACATAAATTCCTTTATGTCACTGAAGGTTGAACAGTATGTGGATTTAGGCAGTCACGGAATGTTTATCTGTGAAGTAACCGAGGCAAGAATTATCAACAGCGAAAAGAGCATGACCTATGCTTATTACCACGAAAACGTAAAGCCCAAGCCTCAGACAGAAGGCAAGAAGGGCTATGTATGCAAGATATGCGGTTATGTGCATGAGGGAGAGCTTCCCGATGATTTCATCTGCCCTCTCTGCAA
Source organism: uncultured Ruminiclostridium sp. (assembly GCA_964527695.1). Taxonomy (GTDB): domain Bacteria; phylum Bacillota; class Clostridia; order Oscillospirales; family Ruminococcaceae; genus Ruminiclostridium_E. The sequence continues at coordinate 1,592 of CAZGRB010000277.1, read as the reverse complement.
GCACGGAGCCGCTGATTTTGAACCGATTACAAACTGACGAAAGGAGAAAAGCCATGAAAAAGTATGTATGCGACGCTTGCGGCTGGGTTTATGACGAAGAAGCAGGCGCACCCGAGCTTGGAATCGCTCCCGGTACAAAGTTCGAGGATTTACCCGAGGATTTTGAATGCCCACTCTGCGGCGTAGGCAAGGATATGTTCAGCGAAGAATAATCCCGAAAAGCCGCCGTAAGGCGGCTTTTGCATATTGCACTATCAGGTCTGTTGTGCTATACTTATTATAAAAGGAGTGATGAGCGTGATAATAAGCGGTTTTCAGAAAATGACCCTGCTGGATTTTCCGGGAAAGGTGGCATGTACGATTTTCACGGGAGGCTGTAATTTCCGCTGTCCATTCTGTCACAATGCCCTGCTTGTTACGGATGATTTCAAGGCGGAATTTTCCGAAGATGAGATTCTTTCATTTCTTCAAAAACGCAGGGGACTTCTTGACGGAGTGTGTATTACAGGCGGCGAACCCCTTTTACATAATGATATAGCTGATTTCATCAGAAAAATAAAGGAAATGGCCTACGCCGTGAAGCTTGACACCAACGGCAGCTTTCCCGACAGGCTGAAAGCCCTTGTAAATGACAGGCTTATCGACTATGTGGCAATGGATATCAAGAACTCCATGGAAAAGTATACCCTGACGGCAGGCAGCGATGAAAGTATTCTGCCGAAGATTGAAGAAAGCATTGATTTTCTGCTGAACGGCAAGGTGGATTATGAGTTCCGCACTACCGTTGTAAAGGAATTGCATGACATAAACGACATTGCTGCCGCAGCTGAGCGTATAAAGGGCGCAAGACGCTACTTCCTGCAATATTTCGCAGACTCAGGCGGACTTATTTCGGAGGGACTCAGTCCTGTTGACAGAGAAACAATGGAGCTTATGAAAAATGCTGCTTCTGAATTTGTTCCCGATACAAGCGTAAGAGGCGGATAATGCTTTTACAATGGGAAATAACTGAAAACGGGTAAGTTCTACTTACCCCTTTTTTAATAAAATAATAAATTAAACCACAATATATTGTGGTTTTGCTATTGACAACGCACAAGATATGTGCTATACTTGGTATACACTCTAAAATTGGAAAGGAATGGTCAACAAAAATGTATAACGTAGTAAAAAGAGACGGAAAAATCGTAGATTTTGATTTATCTAAGATTTCCGTAGCCATCACTCAGGCATTCAATGCGTGTCAGAAACAGTATAATCCTGATATCATAGATTTTCTCGCATTAAAGGTAACAGCTGACTTTGAACCTAAAATCGTAGATGATATGATTTCCGTGGAAAAGGTACAGGACAGTGTGGAATCCGTACTCAGCAGAGCAGGCTATGACGAGGTTGCAAAGGCATATATCCTCTACCGTAAGCAGAGAGAAAAAATCCGTAACTTAAACGCTACAATCCTTGACTACAAGGAAATTGTAAACAACTACCTTGATGTAAACGACTGGAGAGTAAAGGAAAACTCCACCGTCACCTACTCCGTAGGCGGTCTTATTTTAAGCAACTCGGGCGCTATCACCGCAAACTACTGGCTT
>CAZGRB010000276.1:0-2383 GCA_964527695.1 uncultured Ruminiclostridium sp. | reverse complement strand
AGGGGTTTACAAATGTGATATTCGATGGTGCTGATGAGTACGGGGAGTATTATAAATTGCTTAAAGTATTATAAAATGTAAATACGAGGATGAAATATGTTTGAATTTACGGATAAATTCGATAAAATCGAAAGTGATGAGCTTGCACTAAAAATCACACAAAAATATAATGGAGATGATAAAATGATACCGTTTTATTATTATGACATCATAAGAAAAACTGATAGCGTAACCGTCGGTAAAATCAGTATCCGTATCGGCAATAACTTTCATTCATATTACAACGGACATATAGGCTATGAGATTTTCAAGGAATATCGAGGAAACGGTTATGCTTATAAAGCAAACTGTATGGTACATGATGTCGCACGTTTTCACGGCATGGAGTTTGTGTATCTGACTTGTGACGAAAGTAATATCGCTTCATATAAAACAATCGAAAAGCTTGGTGCGGAGCTTGTAGAGATTTGCAATGTGCCGAAGGAGTATTTCGGTTGGTGTGAAGGTATGGAAAGACAGAAAATTTATAAATTAAAATTAACATAGTAAATTATCATATATAGCTCAACCCACCAAACCTCCCCCATTTTTCTGCGACTATACAGGTGAAAGCTTTCAGACGAGGTGTTCAAATGAACAAAAACGAACTTACAGAATATGCTGATTACCTGCTTAAGACGGCAATGTTCAAGGCGCAGAATATTGAGGACGCAGAGGATCTGGTGCAGGAAACGCTGATGGCGGCACTGGTTGCCATTCATCAGAACAAGACTATAGATAATCCTAAAAACTGGCTTGTAACCGTGCTTCACCGCAAATATTACGATATGCTCCGCAGAAAGTACCGCAAGGGTACTGTGAGTATTGACATGATAGGTGAAATTCCTGTTCCCGATGAAATTTCGGAGCAGATTGAGCAGTCGGAGGACGCGGAAAATATCCGCCGTTGTCTTGCTCATTTAACAAGTCTTTACCGACAGGTTATGGTGAGATTTTATATGCACGGAGAGAGCGTAAAGCAGATTGCCGAGGCGCTGAATATCCCCGAAAACACCGTAAAATCCCGTCTTGATACAGGCAGAAAGCATATCAGAAAGGATTTCGCTATGGAAAATTATGTGAGACAGAGCTATGAGCCTGAAACCTTATGGATGACCAACAGCGGTCAGTCGGGATTTAACAACGAACCATTCTGCTTTGTGGGTAACGATAAAATAACAATGAATCTGCTGATACTGGCTTACGAAAAGCCTGTCGCTCTCCCGGAGCTTGCTAACGCTATCGGCATTTCAACAACCTATATCGAGCCGATAATTGACAGGCTTGTAAAAGGGGAAGTTATGAAGCGCGTCGGTGATAAGGTCTACACTGATTTCATAATTTATACTGAAGCCGACAGAACAGCTAATATCGAACTTGAAAAAGAACTTGCGGAGGAGCATTACAAGGGTATATGGGAGATAGTGCAAAGCGGTCTTGACGAACTCCACGAGCAGGCCTTTTTCAAAGCTTTATCTCCTTCGCAGGGAATTAAGCTGGACAGCTTCTTTGCAATAAGAACTATTCAGAATGCCACAAACGATATCAGAAACGAGGCATGCGGAGGTGCGCCTGAATTTGAAGATTACCCCGACCGACCCAACGGCGGAAAATGGTACGCTATGGGTAATCGCTATCCTTCAAATTACGATTGGAATGGAAATACATACAATTATTATGTGATAAGCGGTGAATGTGAAAACACGATGGGTGATTACTGCGGGCTTAAATTGCTGAAGATGTGTGAGTATGACTGCAGTCTCGGAGAATCTCACAGCGGCTACTGTGGAAACAGCGTCAAGCATGGTATGAGTGGTATTGATGTTATGAAAATGCTTTACGCAATTCACAAAGGTGAGGAAGAAACTCTGCCTATAATAAATACGCACTGCTTTGAAAATATCGGTGATTTTGTGAAAATGGGTTTTTTGTTAAGGGGCGAACAAGGCAGGGTGATTTGTGATGTGCCTGTTATAAAGATGAATGACCGCCTGAAGCTGTATGAGCTTTCTGAAAAGTACGATAATATGATTTCTGAAAAATATCATGATGAAATAATGAAGCTTATGCAGAATCCTGTCAAGCTTCCCGCGCATCTTAAATCTGTTCCGAACTGGCAAAGATATATGGATTGCTGTTCAACCTTTCCTATGCGTGTAATTATGAACGCCCACGAAAACGGACTGTTCTTTGCAGGACGTAATTTTGAGGAAAAACCCGTTCCTGCGGTGTTTCTGGCGATTACTGAGTAAAATGAAAATAAAAGAACAATCCCGCAGTTATACTGCGGGATTGTTCTATATGTAACTGTGAAGACAGTTTTATTTTGAAACAGCAATCAGCG
>CAZGRB010000275.1:0-2410 GCA_964527695.1 uncultured Ruminiclostridium sp. | reverse complement strand
CCTTTTACAAAAGGGTTTTCCTCAATAATAGATAAAAATTCCATACGTGCTTGTCCCTTAAAACTGATGTCTTTTATATACTACGCAAAACGGGCAGTCCTTTCGGACTGCCCGTTTGTTTAATTCAAGAAATATTAGTCCTGAGCAGGAGCGTAGTAATCTACGAGACCTACTAAGTTGTCGTACTTCTTCTTGCTGTTTGCTTCAGCGATATCGAAGAGCTTCTTAGCTCTGTCAGGGTTAGCTCTCATGAGGGAGTTGTAACGAACTTCTCTCATCATGAATGCCTGATAATCACCTGTAGGAGCCTTGCTGTCGAGGGAGAAGGGATTCTTGCCTTCGTCAGCTGCAGCGGGGTTGAAGCGGAAGAGGTGCCAGTAACCAGCTTCTACAGCTTCCTTTTCTACCTGCTGTGCAATTGCGAGACCGCCCTTGATACCGTGGTTGATACAAGGAGCGTAAGCGATGATTAAGGAAGGACCATCGTAAGCTTCAGCTTCTGCAATTGCCTTTAAGCACTGGTTTCTGTCAGCGCCCATGGAAATCTGAGCAACGTAAACATAACCGTACTGCATAGCGATAGCAGCTAAATCCTTCTTCTTAACATTCTTACCACCTGCTGCAAACTGTGCAACTGCACCGATGTTTGTAGCCTTGGAAGCCTGACCGCCTGTGTTGGAGTAAACTTCTGTATCGAATACGAAGATGTTTACATTCTTGCCGGAAGCGAGAACGTGGTCAACACCGCCGTAACCGATATCGTATGCCCAGCCGTCACCACCGAAGATCCAGTTGGACTTCTTGCCAAGGTAGTTCTTGAGCTTGAGAACTTCAGCCTTTTCTTCACTGTCGCAACCGCAAGCTTCGATAGCCTTAACAAGTGCGTCAGTAGCAGCTACGTTAGCAGCACCATCGTTTGCTGTTTCAAAGTACTTAGCGATAAGTTCCTTGATTTCAGCGTTTTCAGCCTTAGCTTCGAGAGCACGGAGCTTTTCCTGTGCTCTGCCGCGGAGTGTATCCTGTGCAAGGAACATACCGAGACCGAATTCAGCGTTGTCTTCGAATAAGGAGTTACCCCAAGCAGGACCACGACCGGACTTGTTAACTGTGTAAGGTGTGGAAGGTGCGGAACCGCCCCAGATGGAAGAACAGCCTGTTGCGTTGGCAATATACATTCTGTCACCGAAGAGCTGTGTGATAAGCTTAGCGTAAGGTGTTTCGCCGCAGCCTGCACAAGCGCCGGAGAACTCGAGGAGAGGCTGTCTGAACTGAACGTTCTTAACGTTGATAGCGCTGAACTTTTCAGCAACTTCAGGCTTATCAGCGAGAGTCATAGCATAGTCGAACTTTTCCTGTTCAGCTGTCTGTGTTTCAAGGCCCTTCATAGCGATAGCCTTTGTCTTGGAAGGACATACGTTTACACATACGCCGCAACCTGTACAGTCAAGAACGGAAATGCCCATTGTGTACTTGTAGCCTGCAAGACCTGTGCAATCCTTCATCTTCATGCCTGCGGGAGCTGCAGCAGCTTCGTCAGCGTTCATAACGAAAGGACGGATTACAGCGTGAGGACATACCATTGCACACTGGTTACACTGGATACAGTTTTCGGGAATCCATTCGGGAACGTCAACAGCGATACCGCGCTTTTCGTAAGCAGCAGAACCCTGAGGGAATGTACCGTCAGCCATACCAACGAATGTAGAAACGGGGAGGGAGTCACCGCGCTGTGCGTTTACAGGGATAAGGATGTTGTTAACGAAGTCAACGAGATCCTTTCTGTCGCCTGTTGCAACAGCCTTGGGGAGTTCGCCTTCAGCGTCTGCCCATGCAGCGGGAACGTCAACCTTGACAACTTCGCCTGCACCTCTGTCGATAGCAGCGTAGTTCATGTTTACGATTTCGTCACCCTTCTTAGCAAAGGACTTGTATGCCATCTTCTTCATGTAGTCAATTGCTTCTGCAGCAGGAATGATGTCTGCGAGAGAGAAGAATGCGGACTGAAGAACTGTATTTGTCTTGTTGCCGAGACCGATTTCCTTAGCAACCTTGATAGCGTTGATGATGTAGAAGTTGATGTTGTTCTTAGCGATGTATGCCTTAACGGGAGCAGGAAGCTTTTCGTCAAGTTCATCAACAGACCACTGGCAGTTGAGTAAGAATGTACCGCCAGGAACTACGTCCTGTACCATGTCGTACTTGTCGATGTAAGAGGGGTTGTGGCAAGCTACGAAGTTAGCCTTGTTTACATAGTATGTGGACTTGATAGGTGTCTTACCGAAACGTAAGTGAGAGATTGTAACACCGCCGGACTTCTTGGAGTCGTATGCGAAGTAAGCCTGAGCGTACATATCTGTGTGGTCACCGATGATCTTGATGGAGTTCTTGTTGGCACCAACTGTACCGTCAG
>CAZGRB010000274.1:0-2483 GCA_964527695.1 uncultured Ruminiclostridium sp. | reverse complement strand
GAGACTCGCTTTCCAGTACAAGCAGACCGTTGAATTTATCGCTGGTACCGTTGCCGTATTCTGCGGTAATGTATGTGGGGCTTGACGCACTTTGCGAGAAATTATCCGCATCTGTCCAGAAGGACTCGTCGGAAATGGTGTTATACATATTCACTGCATAATCAGAAAGCTCCGCACGGTCAATCCAGTTTTCAAAGTTGCCTTCCTTAAGGTCAACACCGCTTGTACCGATAGTGTTGAAGGAAATAAGCGGTGCAGACGTGAACGAACCCTGTACGCCGCTTTCGCCTGCGGAATGATAATTATTGCCGTCGTCGGCATTGATGCTCAGAACTGTGTTAAGGATTATAGCTGACGCAAGAAGCCCCGCAGACAGCTTTTTTGAAGTTTCCTTTTTCAAATTCATCTTCCTCCTTGAAATTTACCGTATATATAAAAAGATTTACTCATTGTATTATACAATATTAATTATACACCATACCATAGCATTTGTCAAGGTTTTTTCCTTATTTTATCGCAAAAATCGGTATTTTTCTACGATTTTCACGTACCGCATCGGAGTGTGTCGCAATTTGCGGAAAACAGCATTGACAATCCCGTGAAAATAAGATATAATTTACGGCAGAAAGGATTGATACAAATATGAAAAAAATACTGAGCTTATTACTGACCGCATTTATGCTTTTCAGCTTTGCAGGATGCTCTGCAGAGCTTACGGAAGAGGATTATCAGGTAATATACGATGTGCTCGAAGATGTAATCTCGGAGGATGGCGAAAGCTGGGATTCCGAGGAAGAGTATGGCGATGCCGAAGATATGACCGGCGTAACGGATAATGACGAGGTTGTCGAAATTCCCGACGAAACCGAGATACCCGAAGAGGTTGCGGAAGACATTGACACAGGCGAGGATATCCCTGAAGATATTGAAGAAGAAACCGAAGCAGCCTCCACTGAAGCTGTCACAGCTTCAACCGCAGAAGAACCTGAACCTGCAATCGACTTTGAAGGCACATATACCACAAAGGATGATGTTGCGCTTTATATTTACACATACGGCTGTCTTCCGCAGAATTTCATTACCAAGAAGGAAGCACAGGCCTTAGGCTGGGAGGGCGGCTCGCTTGAACCCTATGCCCCCGGAATGTGCATCGGCGGCAGCTATTTCGGCAACTACGAAGGGCTGCTCCCCGAAAAGAACGGCAGAGAATATACGGAATGCGATATTGACACCCTTGGGAAAAGTTCAAGAGGCGCAAAACGCATAGTATTCTCAAACGACGGACTTGTCTACTACACCGATGACCATTATGAAAGCTTCGAGCTGCTTTACGGGGAGGAATAATATGAAAAAAGTTACTATTGATTTAGCTCCCGTATGCGATAAGGAGGAGCTTCATGACCTGCTTTTCAGATGTCTCGATTTTCCCGAATGGTACGGCGGAAATCTTGACGCATTATACGATTGCCTGACAGGAATTTTTGAAGAAACCGACATAACAATCGAAAACTTTGACCTGCTCGAAGAACATCTGGGGCAGTATGCGCTGTCTTTCAGAAAGGTTATGCTTAAGGCTGACGAGGATAACGAAAGAGTAAACGTGGAATTTGAATAAGCACAACCGCCGCAAAGCGTTGCTTTGCGGCGGTGTTGTTTTCACATTCCCTTTATTTCCCCGCAAGCCATTTTTGTACCTGAATTTCCTGACGGCTGAGTGGTGAAATCATCAGGTGCTGAATGAATGATAATCGTCTTTCCGATAATTTCATCGGGGGTAAAATTATCTGTCAGAAAGGACATTGCCGCCCTGCCCTTTGCCGATAAAAGCGGAGGCAGGTCGCCTGCATGAGCGGGATGAGGGCAGTTATCGGGATTATAGTGCGTTCCTGCATTTGCAAACGGGTCATTTTTATTACCCGTACAGGAACTGCCGCCGTGAATGTGCATTGCAAAGAAGCGGTCAGCACACTCACTTCCGTCATAGGGTAAACCGCTTACCGCAACTGTTACAAGAGTGCCTTTTCTTGTGGCAGTGAATTTCGCATATCCCTTTATTTCAGGATAGACTTCTGAGCCGTATATTTCCGCTTGTGCGGAGTTGTTGTAAATATTCATAATGATTCTCCTTTTTCCATTGAATAATGCTCACCATACATACTATGCCGAAAAAATATTTTTGTCAGAAACGGGACAAAATCCCTTTTCCGATTGTCTTATAAATGAAAGCGCTTTTAAACTGAACAGGAGGTGATGGATTGACAGAAGAAATGCTCAGAAAATACATAAGCCTTTATCACGGAGCGGTATTCAGACTTGCATACAGCTATCTGAAAAACCGTGCCGACGCAGAGGATGTATGCGAGGAAGCGTTCATAAAGCTTTACCTTTACGACAACAGCTTTGAGACGGAAGAAAACTGCAAAGCGTGGCTTATGAGAGTGACGATCAATCTGTCAAAGAATATGCTTAAATCCTGCTGGTTT
>CAZGRB010000273.1:0-2491 GCA_964527695.1 uncultured Ruminiclostridium sp. | reverse complement strand
GTTATTCCTGCTACTGTTTTTGTAAATATATCCTTTTCTGTGATAAAACAGCCGTTTTTCAGTACACAGGCAATTTCCGCAGGGGTGATGTTATATGGAGATAATGACTTCTCAAAGCCTAGCGAGGTCATCTCAACCGTTGGTATTGTACCATCAGGCAGAATCTCAATTCGCTCCACACATGCTCTTCTGGACATTATTGTTCCATTTGTCATACGGTGATAGAATATATACCACTGTCCGTTAATGTTGCAAATTGAACCATGATTGTTTCCGCCGGGATAATCAACGCCGTTATCCACAATGTAACCTCTATATGTGAAAGGTCCTGTGGGCTTTTCAGCGGTAGCGTAAGCCAGACGGCTTCCACGCTTCGGAGAATAGATCATATAATATGTATTTTCGATTTTTCTCAGCGAGCACGCCTCAAAAAAGCAAGCCTCTTTTTCGATGAAACCTCCCTCCTCTGTGCATTCACAGGGGATTATATGCTCAATACAGGTTTCATCTATGATTTCATACATATTTTCGGCATTTATTTCAGCCATAAAGGAATGCTCAAATCCACAGTATATATACACACGCTCATCACTGTCAACCAGCACTCCCGGGTCGACAAACCAACCATTGCAGCATATACTATCGGAGATGGAATATTTATACTTGGATAAAAGCTTAAAAGGACCTTCAGGCTTGTCACTGACCGCAACACATCCCTTTCCATTCATGATATATGCATAAAGGTAGTATTTCCCGCTTTTCTCAATCACATCGGGTGCGTAAAGCCAGTTTTTGTCATCTGTCCAATCAGTGTCTGCTTTGTGATCGGTATCATCCATTGTATGGAAAATATGTCCGTGACACACCCAGTTATTCAGATTGTCCAGTGGTGCAGACCACACCTTAAGCTTATAGTCACAGAATGTATCAGATGCTACTCTATCGTGCGAACCGTAAATATATACTCTATTCCCAAACACTCTGGGTTCGCCATCAGGAATATACTCCCATAGTGGAAGATACGGATTGCTCATAATTCTTACCTCAAGTTATTCTTATTCTTCAGGAGCACTATCGAAGGAATCAAGCACTGCCATCATTCGCTCCAGTATTAAATGATAATTATAGCCGTAAAGAAATTTCGATTAATTTATAGGGGGTGAGGGGGTCAGCCCACAATTCCGGCGGGTCGGTGCAGTTGTTACACCGACCCGCAGCCATTATTGGAGAAATAAAGGTAGAAGTGAGTAAGTACGTTTCAATTGTTTCTGTATGCCCTCACATAGTTTAAGCTCTATATCTCATTGAAAGACGATGAACAACTGCCCACGAAAAGCAGAGCCGGCATAAGTGCCGTTATTCGGATAGCTTTTTTATAATCATTCGTTGTTCATGTTGTCAATAACAGAATTGATTGCATTAAGATTGGTTTCACGGAGAACAGCCCAGCCCTCGGACTCCTGATTGAACGCTGCGTCAATAAGCATATTGGAAATAAGCGCAGAAGTATCTGTATCAAAGCCTGTTGAGAAATCAGCAACGATATTGTAATTTGCAATATTCTCAAATTCAGCCATTCTGTCATACTGCTCAGAGCTCCAGCCCTTTGCGGTAATTGTGCTGGATTTCATTTCCTGTCTTAAATCGGGATCTGTGGAGCAAAGACGAATCATATCAATAAATGTAGCTGCTCCTTTAATATTATCCGAACCTGAAGGAACCATATATCCGAAAGTGGAAGTCATATAGTAATATTCATCTGCGTTAGGATCTCTGGGGAAAGGAACAAAATCAATGTCGTACTCAACATATTTTTCCTTAACGAAGGAATCATACTGATACTGACCGTAGGAAAGGAAACAAGCGGAGCCTTCAATAAGAGGCTTAATCTCGTTGCCCCAGTAACCTTCCTTCTTTGCAGTAAGACCTTGTCTGCAAATGTCTTCGAGGAAGGTCATAGCACGTTCAACATCAGAATTTTTCATATTGTTGATAATTTTTCCATCAGAAATGCTGATGAGAGGTGTACCTGTGGAACAAATTGTATCAGTGGTGATATTTCCGTAAACACCTATTGTACCTTCGGGACTTGCATCTATAAACTTAATCATGGTATCCCTGAAAGTATCCCAAGTCCACTCACCGTTGTCATAAAGCTCGCGGGGAGTAGTGATGCCAAATTCCTTAAAACGTGTATTGCTGTAATAAACATAATCGCAGAGAGCTGTCGCAAACCAAGGATAATAGCACTGCTTGCCGTTCCAGTTATACTGACTGATTAACTCATCAAAGCCTTCCCAATGAGGCTGAGAAAGATCAATATAATCAGTTAAATCCTCATATACATTTTTAGAAATAAGCGTAGGGAAGGTCATATCATCCTTATCAACAAGGTCGGGAGAGTCGCCGCTGGAGATAAGTATCTGAAGCTTTTCAATACGCTCACCCCACGCACACTGAACATAATCAATCTGTCCGCCGTAGGTTTCCT
>CAZGRB010000272.1:0-2542 GCA_964527695.1 uncultured Ruminiclostridium sp. | reverse complement strand
GACAAGACAAAGAAGGTCCTTGACAATTATTATACCAAGAATTTTATCAATGGAGCCTTCATAGACAGGCATTCGTGAAAATCCTTCTTCAAGAGCAATATATATTATATTATCCAGGGATTCGTTTATCTCAACGCCTACAATGTTGACTCTGTGCGTCATGACATCTGCGGCGCATAAGTCGCTGAACTCAAATACATTATTTATCATTTCAACTGAAGAATCTTCAATTGTACCGCTTTCGTTTCCTGCGTCAACCAAAGAAAGAATGTCATCTTCGGTTACATCTTCTCCGTATCCTTCGCCTATTGCTTTTTTTAAAATGAAATTCAATCCTTTGTTGATAAGAACAAGAGGGAAGAGCAGTATTTCAGCAACTATGCTGTGTTTTCGCCCATCGTTATCCATCAGTAAAACCCTTTCAAAAATAATTAATTTAAGCCAAAAAACTTATTGGCGTTATTGTTGCATATTCTTATAACTTCGTCTGTGGTCATATTCTTGATTTCAGCAACCTTTTCCGCTATATAGAGAACATTGCTGCTGTTATTCCGAGCGCCTCTGTGGGGTACGGGAGCCATATAAGGCGAGTCAGTTTCGAGCATGATTCTTTCAAGCGGTATCTCTTTGCAGGCTTCAACAGCCTTTTTGGAATTCTTGAATGTAAGAACGCCTGTAAAGCTTATCATCATGCCAAGGTCGATTATTTCCCGTGCGGTTTCTGCACATCCTGAAAAACAATGAACGACGCCTTTTGGTTTATACTTCCGCAGGATATTCATTGTATCGTTGGTTGCTTCACGTGAGTGAATAATAACAGGAAGACAAAGCTTTTTGGCAAGTTTGAGCTGGTCAACAAAACAATCAACCTGCGTATCTCTGCTATAACCTTCATAATGGTAATCAAGACCGATTTCTCCGATTGCAACAACTTTATGATTTCTGCTCATTTCAGAAAGTTTTTCAATATAGTTTTCAGGCAATCCCATGCAATCGCTTGGATGTATACCTACTGAAGCAAATACGGACGGGAATTTTTCGGCAATTTCAATTGCCTTTCGGCTGCTTTCAAGTGAACAGCCAATGGTAATTATTTTATCGACAGATGTATTAAGAATATTATTCAAAAGCTCGTTTCTGTCTGAATCGAATGCTGAATCATCATAATGTGCATGTGTATCAATAACTTTCAGATTCATTGAATTTTCTTTACACTATCCCTTTCTATCAGTTTTCCTGTTACGAGAACACGACCGCATTTATAGTTATTATCACGTATTTTTCTTATAATTATTTCAACGGCCTCGTGAGACATACGGTAGCTGTTGACATCAATAGTTGTTATTCTCGGGTTGGAAATTGTAGAATAAATGTGATTGTCATAACCTACTATGGATACATCGCCTGGAACAGAATATCCCTTGGCTTTAAGCTGATTTATCAATGCGTAGGCAGTTTCATCACAGTTGCACACAAAGGCGGTAGGCATATCGGCAGGAAGTGAATATTCAGGAAAAGATATTCCATCAGAATTTCTGTCGTCTATAATCCAGATGGGATTTACACGAAGATGATTCTCTATATGAGATTTGTAGTAACCCAGATATCTGTCCTGAATGCTGGATGTGGAGCTTATTGTTCCGACAAAGCCTATCTTTTTGTGTCCATTATGAATAAGGTAGTTTGTTATTGTATATGCTCCAAAGAAATTATCGGCAAGCACGGTTTCTACATCGTTCTTTCCGCTGTAAAAATCAAGAAAAACAGTTGGCACATCAGCATTGAGAAGAGCATTTACATAATTTTCACTGAATTGTCCGAGAACAATAATTCCGTCCACCTTTTTGTCTATCACGGAATTCGGCATTTCACACTGCTGCTCATCGGCATCAGTTATTACTTCAAGAATTCCATAATAACTTTGTTTTTGAAGCAGTTCGACAATATATCGGTAGACAACCCAATAGAACGCACTTGCATCATGGATGAAGTGCTTTGCCACTACAACGCTTATGCTATATGTAAAATTATCCTTTGAGGATTTTGAAGATGTATTGAAACGATAACCCATTTCATTGGCTTTCTGTTTAATGCGTTCTCTCAGTTCTTCGCCGACACCATCTTTATCGCCGAGCGCCTTTGAGACGGTAACGGTGCTTACGCCGAGTTCGTTAGCAATATCGCTCATTGTAACAGATTTTTTAATCATTTTACTACCCCATTTACTTTATTTTACTTTACTATTTATTTTAAGTTAAAAAAACTGTTTTGTAAATGTGTTTCTTGAACAAAAATTACATCTATATGTTGTTTATTTTGTCGCAATGATATAAAATCATTGATAAAACCAATATTTTATTAAGCTAAAAACAGATTTATATTTCCGGCGGATATATAATGTTACTTAAATTACATTTTAAAAAACAAAAAACATTTTTGTTAAAAGTGTATATTGTAAACTATTACATGATATGGTATAATTAGTTATAATTGGGCAAAGTGTTTAATTTATCAAGATTTATATGGAAGTAAGGAGCAGTTA
>CAZGRB010000271.1:0-2563 GCA_964527695.1 uncultured Ruminiclostridium sp. | reverse complement strand
AATTGCTATGGATATTGTGGCGAAGAAAATGCCTGCTGATAAAGACGGAGTACGAATTGCAGAACTTGATGAAATGTCATACCGCAGGCAGCTATGGAATCACAGACCGCTGACAAGCTTCTGGAGAGTGGGACACGGCTATGCTTCAAAGCTGGAGGAGAATGGTTTATTTACAATGGGTGATATTGCCCGTTGCTCCCTTGGCGGTAAGTATGATTTTTATAACGAGGACTTGCTGTATAAGCTGTTCGGCGTCAATGCGGAGCTGCTTATCGACCATGCCTGGGGCTATGAACCTTGCACCATTGAGGATATAAAGGCGTACAAGCCCGAAAGCAGCAGTATAAGCACAGGACAGGTACTGCAATGCCCTTACGATTTTGAAAAAGGAAAGCTCATTGTGCGTGAAATGACGGATTTGCTTACCCTTGACCTTGTGGATAAGGGGTTGGTGGCAGACCAGATGGTGCTGACGGTAGGATATGATATTGAAAATCTCACAGATAAGTTCAGACGTATGCAATATGGCGGTCAGGTCACTACCGACCACTACGGCAGACAGGTGCCCAAATCGGCACACGGCTCAATAAATTTAGGGCAGCATACATCATCGACAAAGATTATCACTGAAAAGGTTATGGAGTTGTACGACAGGATTGTTGACCCTGGGCTTACGGTGCGGAGAATGTATGTTGTGGCGAATCATGTTATAAATGAGAATAGTATCGAGGAACAACCGCCAGAACAGCTTGATTTTTTTACAGATTATGAGGCACTTGAACGGCAGAAAGCTGAAGAATCGGAAAGGCTTTACCGTGAGAAGAATATGCAGAGAGCTTTGCTCGGGATAAAGAAAAAGTACGGCAAAAATGCCGTACTTAAGGGTATGAATTTAGAGGAAGGTGCAACCACAATTGAACGAAACGGACAGGTTGGCGGACACAGGGCATAAGGAGATAAAACCATGTATAATGAACATCAGTATGACGATATAATAAATCTTCGGCATTACAGCTCCCCTGCCCGCGCACGGATGTCAAGACAAAACCGCGCCGCACAGTTTGCACCCTTTGCGGCTCTTACAGGATATGACGCTCCCGTAGCTGAAACAGCACGGCTTACTGATAAAAAACATGAGCTTACCGAGGATGAAAGCGTAATGCTCAGCGAACGGATACCGATACTTTCCGAAAACGCAGATGACCGACCTGTTGTGGCGATAACATATTTCAGGCCCGACAGCAGAAAAGAGGGCGGCTCTTATGAAATAATCAGCGGTGCTGTAAGGCGGATTGATGAGGGTGGAATGAAGGTTGTGCTTGCAGACGGGAGAAGGGTTGATATTGCAGACATATACGGTGTTGATGGAGAGATTTTTGATAATATTTTTTAATCGGAAGCTGCACGCCACTAAAAAGGTGAATCTATGCTGATTTTAAACAAAAATTTTATTTCTGCCTTAACATATTCATTCTTCATTACTACCGAACTGTAAAATAACGCTCACTGGCGTAAAGTTATTCACGTTCCCTGATATAGCTGACAACCGAAGCCGCATAATTTTCAATATCCATAAGTGCGCCTAAATGTCCGCCGTCCTTTTCCTTTACAACCGTCGGCTTTGTCATAACGTCAATAAGCTGCTGCTTTGTTTCGGCAGAAAATGTTTCATCGTCCTCGTTTATTACAAGCATAACCCTGTCAGAAAGAAATTCAAAGTCCTTTTTACTGATATCAAGGTGATTGCCGCAGTCGATAAGCATATCTATCATGTGCAGCTCGTGTTCCTTTGTAAGCATTTTAAGCATTACATCAGCCATGCCCTCAAAGGTTTCCTTGTGCTCGGGCGGGAGCTTTTCCATTTTCTTTCTTATTGCTTTCATAAACACCTTCTTGACAAGTCCGAAAGGCATCAGCTTTATCATACGGCGGCTTTTCTGCTGCCGTTTTTTCATTCCATCGAAGTATTCCTTTGAACCGCCTGAGTTCTGTACAGCGGCAGTGTTGGAGAGTACCATTCCGTCAACAATTCCGGGATGTCTTTTAGTTATAATCTGTGCTGCCGCACCGCCTAAGGACTGCCCCACAAGCCACACCTTTATGTCAAGTGCTTTCATAAGCTCAGCAACAGCGTCTGCAAACTCGCCCATTGTAGGATAACACGCAAGATAGTCAAAGGTTATCACCGAAAAATCCTGTGCAAAGCGGTCAAAATGCATGAAGAACAGGTCGGAAAGTCCGATACCGCCTGTAAGCAGAAGAAGGGTTGATTTTGCGTTTTCGTTCTTGTAATGGCGATATACGAAATCCTTACCGTTTATCTTCTTTGTCTGCTGTGGGTAGGTTTCATAGAATTGTTCAAGTGTCATAATGTTTCTCCTTTAGTCTCCGAAAATATAGTCTGTAATTGCCTTTGCGATTACCGCAACAGTTTCATTGTAGCTGTCCTGTAACAGAAATTCCCTTTCTGCAGCGGCAGAGGCGGCAATATTCATAAGATTTATCACAACCTCCGCTTTTACTTCCTTTCTGTCGGTACAGACAGATATGAGCTGTCTGGCAA
>CAZGRB010000270.1:0-2583 GCA_964527695.1 uncultured Ruminiclostridium sp. | reverse complement strand
ATACGCTCACCCCACGCACACTGAACATAATCAATCTGTCCGCCGTAGGTTTCCTCGAAAAGCTTTACTGCTGGCTTGATGTCACCTGCCACACGCATATCGTAGTAACCGAAATACGTAAGGTTAGGGTCGGCAAGCTCCTCGGCTTCCTCGTCAACATATTCCTCCATATTTACAGGATTGATAAGGTCATCGTCAAGAGTGTTGGAGGTTGTAGCAATGGTTGTTGTGGTTGTAGTGCCGCTGTTTCTGCTGCCACAAGCTGAAGCGGATATCACAGTTGTAAGGCATAATGCTGCTGCAGTGATTTTTTTGAATTTTTTCATATTGTCCTCCTTTATTATCGCTGAATTTCTTCAGGGATTGCCATAAGCTGTTCAAGCATTAACGGGTCGTTGTATGTAAGGGTATTTCTGTTATAGAAGGTATCGTGCGTATCCCAAAGGATAGGAAGCATATTGCGCTCATAGGTTTCACGGCATACATCAACCATATATGCACGCTTGACATCCTGAGTCTTATTCTTTCCGAAACAGCCGTATTCTCCTATGATAACAGGCACGCCCTTTGAAACAAAGCGTTCGGTAAGCATATCCATCATTTTTTCAAGCTCAGCAAGGTCAGCTTCCGAGCCCCATTCAGTTTTTGCCTTGCCCCAGTCGGCATCCGCTTCAAGAATTGTAAGGGTTGAAGGCGTATAATAATGAACTGATACCGCAACACGATTTGCAGGGTCATTCGGCACAACAAACATTTCATCACAGGTGCGTGCGATATCGGTGTAATAGCCCGCTACAAGAAGGTGACGCTCTGCGTTATTGCCGCCTGAAGCTCTTACTGTATCTACGAAGGTCTGATTAAGCTTATTGACATAACTGTACGCTATATCCTTGCCTTCGGTGCTGCTTCCGTACTGATTCCATACGCTGTCATAGCCACCCTCTTCATTAAGTCCCTCAAACATAAGGCGGTCGTCATAATCCTTAAAGGATTCGGCAATCTGTTCCCATATACGTGTGAATTTTAAAAGTACTTCCTCTTCATTTGTCGGCATATCACCCAGCCATTTTTCGTGATGTGTGTTAAGAATTACATACATATCATTTGCTAAAATCCAGTCCACAATCTGGTGGATACGTGCTACATAATCAGCATTGAGCGTATAATCATCAGCCATCATATTTGACCAGTTTGCAGGTACACGGACAACGCCAAAGCCTGCATCCTTATAGCCCTTTATCATTTCTTCGGTAATAATCGGACTACCCCAGCAGGTTTCGTAATCGCTTACACTGCCCTCGTATATCCAACTGCCTGTGGCTTCCATGGTGTTGCCAAGATTTATGCCTATTCCCATATCTTCAATCAGCTCCTGAGTGGTTATGTCCCTCATAGCTTCTTCTGTCGGTTCTGCCGCGCAGCTACTTATAAAGATAATTGCCGCAGATAAAACTGAAAGAATTTTTTTCATTATGCCATTCTCCTTAATATTTTTTGTTGTGTTGATTATTTTTGTTGAACTTTACTTAATTTTATCATTATATTTAGATATCCACAATGGCTCATAATGCCGTTTTCGCTATTCATTTATGCTAATTGGCATAAAAAATACACAAGCATCATAGCTTGTGCATTTCTTCATATTATGGCATACGCCGATATTCGGAGGGTGTTTTAAAGTATATCTCCTTAAATTTTCTCATAAAACTATATTCGTTTATATAACCGCATTTATGCGCAATATCCTTTATGCTGAGATTTGTGGTAACAAGCAGCCTTGCCGCAAGATTGAAACGGCTTTTTGTAAGGTCCTGCATAACGCTTACCCCGAAAATCTTTTTATATAGATGCTGAAAGCCCGAATAGCTCATCCCCATCTGCCTTGCCATTTCTGCTACATCGGTCATTTCCTCTGGGTTTGAATAAATCTTGTTTCGTAAATGTGAAAGGTGATAGTGCTTTTCAGAAAGAAGAATTGAGTGGAGAGTGGAGTTCATATTGAGAATCCTGCTCAGCTTCAGAAGGAATATCTCTACATAGTGGTTTTCAATAATATCACGGCTTTCGTCCTGCGAATGATGCTCATAAGCAATCTGTCGGAGTATCTGCGACAGCTCCTCAACATTTATAAGAGGTACAATTTTGTTAAGCGGAATACCCAGTTTTTCAAACCGTTCAATATCGTTCTCCTCATAATCAAAATACACCCAGTCGTCCATATAGTTGCCCTTTATTCCACCGTAGCGGCAGGGAGTTTCGGGCGTAAACATGACAAATGAGTTTTTTTCGGTGATTACTTCCTGTCCGTTTATTACAAATCGTGCGGGTGATTTTATTATAAGCATAAGTCCACAGCCTGTACCATCGGGACTATCAATACAAAAGTCAGACTCGTGTTTATAATTACAGCCTATTGCACCGATTTTCATAAAAGCACCTCATTTCAATAAATATGATACCGTAAATCGCTTTAAATTATTATAGCATACACTGTAACAAAAAACAACACTGAACCTGTAAATTTGCGAGGTCAAATGCAAAAGTAAAAGCAACAGTGAGTAGAAAAATGTTGCATTTACCTCT
>CAZGRB010000269.1:0-2608 GCA_964527695.1 uncultured Ruminiclostridium sp. | reverse complement strand
CTGTTCATGTGTGTGTTCTGCATATTTATGAATGCGTTTCTTACGCTTCTTACGGAAAAGACAAAATCCATTTATCCTGCTTCCTTCTGTCACATGATAAACAATAACCTGAACCCAGCTATTTTCCTGTCCATCTGGTGTAGTGAGGTGTTTGTTGAAAATGTAACAGCTATCAACATGTTTGACCTTGCACCTGTTGTATTGACAATGAGCGGTATAGTGGGTATTATAAGCTTTATAATTCTCGTTAAGGATGACGTGAAAAAGAAAAAACAGGCATGAAAAAATGCACACATCGTTGAATTACGGTGTGTGCATAGTTTTTTATTCCGAAACCAGCTCTGTGAATTTTCTGAAAGCGGAAATTCCTGCTTCATTACGCTTGAAAACGCCTGCATCCTCGAGCACCTGTGCGAAAACTGCGCCGATTTCCTTCTGAATGATTTCGTTGACATTTTCGGCAGTGATTTCGTTTCTTGCAGTAAATTCTTCAACCCAGTCTGCGTGTTTTTCAAGAATTTTGTCAGTACGTACCGAGCGTACGCCCTTGTTAACGAGCGTATCGGCAAGAAGCTCCATCTCTTCTTTAAGGCGTGCGGGAAGGACAGCAAGCCCCATAACCTCGATAGGACCTATATTTTCCTTTTTGATATGATGGAGAGAGGAATTGGGATGGAATATACCGAGAGGGTGTTCGTCATCGGTACGGTTATTGCGGAGAACCAGGTCACATTCAAAGCCCTTGTTCTTTTTGCGTGCGATAGGAGTAATTGTGTTGTGAGGTGTATCATCGCTGTGGGAATATACGCCGACGCTATCATCGCTGTAGGCTCTCCAAGCCTTTAAAATATGGGAGCAGGCCTTTTCAAGCTGTTCGCGGTTCGCACTGTTCAGACGGATAACGGACATAGGCCATTTAACAATACCTGCTTTTACTTCAGGGAACTGTGCAAGGAAAAATTCATACTCAACAGGTGCGGTTTCCATAGCGAAGGTGTAGTGACCGCCCTGGAAATGCTCATGGCTGAGAATTGAACCGCCTACAATCGGTAAATCTGCATTTGAACCCACGAAATAGTGGGGGAGAGTGTCAATAATATCAAAAAGCTTTCCGAAAACGGCATCGTCTATTTTCATCGGAATATGCTTTGAGTTGAAGATAATGCAGTGTTCATTGTAATAACCATATGGCGAGTACTGGAAGCACCATTCCTCGTTATGTACGGTCATAGGAACGGGGATGAGGTTCTGACGTGCAGGGTGGCCTATCCTTCCTGCATAGCCCGTGTTTTCAAAGCAGAGCTGGCACTTCGGATATGCGGCGGATTTTGTTGTTCTTGCAGCAGCAATATCACGAGGGTCCTTTTCAGGCTTGGAAAGGTTGACAGTGATGTCGAGATTGCCGTATTCCGAGCTGTAAACCCATTTTATATCCTTTGCAATTCTGCCTGCACGGACATAGTTTGTCTTTTTGTTCCAATCGAAATAATTATCGGTGGCAAGCTTCGGAGAAACTTCATAATCGGCCTTGAATTTCCCGATAACCTCTCTGGGGAAAGCGGTAAGCACGCCCATAATCTTTGTATCGAACAGGTCACGGTTTTCGTTTGTACCTGTGATAATTCCTTTTTCAGTGGCATAGTCGTTGATATTGTCCAGAATTTCATCTACAGTCATTTCGCCGTCGTCGGCAGCAGTATCATTCCATTCTGTAAGTCCGAGACAGTCAAGAAGACGGTTTCTGACGAAAACCTCATCTTCAGGCGTTATAAGTCCGCTGTCAAGTGCATATTCAATGAGCTTTGCAATATTTTTTTCGATATTCATATAACTTTCTCCTTTGAAAAAATAAGGATTTTTATTATTTTACCATAAAATCGGGAAATAATCAATACAAAGCAAATAAATTTATTTCCAAAAAAGTATTGACAAATATGAAAAACTGTGCTATAACCTATAACCATAATAGGTTCTGATATGGCTCAATCGGTAGAGCACATCCTTGGTAAGGATGAGGTCAAAGGAAATCGGGGCGGTATTTGCTCAGGTGCTTGCAGATGCAGGTGTCTTCAAGCGTGATGAGCAGGGAATTACTGCATTCAGGAAATTTACAGAATCATTATAAAAATTCAGCCTGAGAGCAAATGCTCTCAGGCTTTGTTTATTTTATCAATCCGCCGTGAAAATAACATTCGTAAATTTCCGTACCTTTGTAAGATATGGTTTCCTTTCCCTGAAACCAGTCGAATTCACCGTTGATGTCACATTTGTACGAGTAATCACCGTCAGAATATTCTTCAGGACCGCGATATGGTTTTTCAAAAGGAACGCGGAGCAATGCTTCTTTTAAGAAATCACCGCTGAAATTCTCGCCTGTTACACGACCCACATAATTCATACTCCAGTATGGAGTATCTGAAATCCAAAGAGCTTCTTCGCCTGCGAATTTTTCGCCGCCCAGATATGTATCATAGTACATAAGATTGCCTTCGGAATATTGTAAATCATGTGATTTTACTCTTGAAGAAGCAGTTTCTGCTCCTTTTCCTGCATAGGTTGCCTGTTTTGCTCTTATTAAGAATTCTGTAACTGATTTTTCCATTTTAAC
>CAZGRB010000268.1:0-2608 GCA_964527695.1 uncultured Ruminiclostridium sp. | reverse complement strand
GATAGAATGGGTTTCGTCCTGCATGAATTCAAGGAAAATGTCAAGAATTTCGCTCCTCATTACGGGGTCAAGACCGCCTGTAGGCTCGTCAAGAACAAGTAAGGAGGGATTGTGAGAAAGTGCCGCCGCAATGGACAGACGCATTTCCATACCTCGGGAGAAGCCTGAAAGCTTTTTCTTAAGGGGCAGTTCAAAGCGTGTAATGTATGCGAAGAACTTTTCGCTGTCCCAGGATTTGTAGATACCTGAAAAAACCTTATCAAGCATTGCAACGGTGAGGTTTTTCGGGAAGGGCATTGTATCAAACACAACACCGATTTTTTCTCTTGTCTCGTTGGACAATTTTTCACTGTCCTCTCCGAAAACCTTTACCTCGCCGCCGTCACGCTTGTAAAGACCGAGAATAGCCTTTATAGTTGTGGATTTACCTGCGCCATTTGCGCCGATAAAGCCCATAACAGAGCCCATCGGCACGTTCAGCGTCACATTGTCAAGTGTGAATTTCTGATATCTTTTAGAAAGTCCGTTTATTTCGATAACGTTTTCCATAATCAAATTTCCTTTCAGTCTGTCAGTTGTAGAGCATACCGAGAATTTCCGTCATTTCATCCAGCTCAACGCCGCTTCTTTTTGCTATATCCACGGCTTTCTGGAGATTTACTTCAATCTCACGGAGATTCTGCTCCCTGAGAAGCTCGGGATTCTGTGCCGAAACGAAGCTGCCCTTTCCCGTATAGGATTCAATAAGCCCCTCGGTTTCCAGTATTTCGTATGCTCTTTTTGTTGTGATAACGCTTATGCGTAAATCCTGTGCAAGATTACGCATGGAAGGAAGCGGTTCGCCCTCCTTTAAGCTTCCGCTTAAAATAAGTCCCTTAATCTGGTTTGCAATCTGCTCATAGATAGGAACGCCGCCTGAATTTGTAATAATAATGTTCATTCTGTTTTTCCTTTGGGGTAAGGCTGTTGCAATCAACCTTACCAAAATCATGATTTTTGTGGAACAGATATACATATTGTTATTAATGTGTATATCTGACATATACAATATATCACGTTGTATAACATTTGTCAATAGTTTTTTTAAAATTTTTAAAAAAATAATCGGATAGCATTTCTGCTATCCGAATTTCAGTTAAAATGTAAGTGTGACTTCGGGGTCAAACATTATGCTGTGGCTGTAATAGATAAACTTTGCGTGTGCGGTTTTTCCGCCATTATAGGTGCATCTTACGTAAACGCTGTCGCCAAGCAGTGATTTATGTGCTTCATCAACAAGGTAATTGAAGTTCTTGTCGTCTGTTCTCTGGGCAAATGCCCATCTTATTGTTGTTTCGGCTACTTCTTCAAGCTTTACCTTTCCGTCTTCTCCGTCAAATGTGAATGAAACGGCGAAGCAAGGGTCGGTATTTACCAGCGGTTTGCCGTTTTCGTCGAAATAATCCTTGCAGTCGGGGAAGCTTTCAAGCCAGAACTGAACAAAACTCTGATAGTCCGACAGGAATGCTGTGGAGCCGTCCTCCGCCAGTTCAGGGTATTCCTCGTACATCTCCAGCATATCGTTGTAGGATTCCTCTGAAATGATGGACTCAACAACAAGCACATCCTTTATTGCTTCCATTTCTTCGGAAGTCATAACCTCATATGTATCATCCTCATAAATCGCTATAATGACATCGCCGTCCTTTGCAGCAATTTCCGCCGCTTCCTTTATAATTTTATCCGAGGGCATATACTTATTATAAATAGGGTCGTCGAGTGGTCGTTCGGTAGTATTTTCGGGTGTTTCATCTTCAACAGGAGCAGTAGTGGCAACAGTTTTCTTTTCTGTTGTGGTTTCGGGAGCCTTTGTGGTAGTAGTAGTTTCTGTATAAGCGGAGGTCTGGTCGGGTACAGCTTCTGCTGCAGTGGTGATTTCCGCACCGTTTGTGAATGTAACGGAAATGATGCAGTATTCATCGGGGGCAAGGGTGTTGTCGAAGGTGTATTCCCGCTGTGCCATAGCGTCAAAATACTGCTTCATATTTTCAAAGTCGGGTTTGCCGTTTTCCCATTTGATTATATCCACGCAGTTGTCGCCGTAGGGGTATTCAATCATCATTTCAACCGTATCGCTGAACATTCCGATAGCGGCAATTTTTTCTCTCAGGTCTGTAACGGTTTTGTCGGAAACATTTGTAACCTTGAAATAACCGTGGTAATAGGCAATATAATCCACATATTTCATGCCGTCCGTAACTTCAAGGAGAACTTCGCCGTTTTCATCCTTGTATTCGCCGAAATTCTTAAAGCCGCCGTCAGGGCTGAGTGTTTCGGTGACTGCTGTTGTTATTGTAGTGGTGGCTTCTGGTTTGGTTGTTTCTGCAGGTTCGGTTGTTTCTTCCGCTGTGGTTGTGGTTTCAGCTTCTGTAGCTTCAGTCGCAGAGGTTGCAGCAGTTGTTATCGTTTCGGTTTCTTCGGGGCCGCCCTTTGAAGCGTCTGTATTTTCAGCACAGCCCGAAAGCAGTATTACAGCGGATAAAAGCGTGCAGATTAATCTGTTGAAATTTTTATTCATAATTATAATCCGCCTTTCTGCGAAAGGCACCAATCAGAGATGAAAAGCGCT
>CAZGRB010000267.1:0-2623 GCA_964527695.1 uncultured Ruminiclostridium sp. | reverse complement strand
CAAACGGCAAGAAGCTCCTTCTTCCTATCGATACAACAATCACAAAGTCCTTCCCTGATCCTATTGACGCTGAGGTTGAAGTTACAGTTGTTGATTCCGACAAGATTCCTGCTGACATGATGGGTCTTGACATCGGCACAAAGACAATGGAACTCTTCGCAGCAGAAGCAAAGGCTGCAAAGACAGTTGTATGGAACGGACCTATGGGCGTATTTGAAAACCCCATCCTCGCAAAGGGCACAATCTCCGTTGCCAAGGGTCTTGCTGAAGCAGACGCTACAACAATCATCGGCGGCGGCGACTCCGCAGCAGCAGTTGTACAGCTCGGCTTTGCTGACAAGATGAGCCACATCTCTACAGGCGGCGGTGCATCCCTTGAATTCCTTGAAGGTAAGGTATTACCTGGCATTGCTGTAATTCAGGATAAGTAATTTATCTGTAAATAAAAACAAGCAAATCACTTGTAACTTTTGATAGGGCAGAGAAATCTGCCCTATTCTTTGAGGTAAGCTATGGAAATAAAAAATGAGGATTTAACTCTTATATCTGCCTGCTATTCTGCAGAACTGAAGATTGAACGCAGCAAGCTGTGCTGTAACATTGAATCCAGTACAATGGAGGATTCCGTTTTCAGCGGTGTAAATCTTTCGGGCTCGTTTTTCCGTAAGGGCGAAATGAGGGGTGCAGAGTTTGAGCAGATGGGAATGGCTAATTGCAGCTTCAAGAGCACAAGCATGACCCGTCCCCATTTCAGCAATGTGGGAATGTCAGGTGCAATATTCAGCAGGTCTGACCTTGACCGTGCAGATTTTGACAGCGTGGGTATTGTAAACGGAATTATGTCAAACTGCGACCTTACAGGGCTTACATTAAGGAATTGCAAAATGGGCGGTATGACTATCGACGGTTATAATGTGCAGGAGCTTATTGAATTCTATAAAAATAATCATAAAGGAGAATAAAACAATGAACAAGGCAACAAGAAAGGCAATTATTGCCGGTAACTGGAAAATGAACAAGACACGCCCCGAAGCAAAGGCTCTTCTCGAAGAACTCAAGGGCATGGTTGCAGACGTAAAGTCTGTTGAAATCGTAGCTTGCGTACCTTTCACAAACCTTGAAACAGCTTTAGCTGCAACAGAAGGTACAAACATCAAGATCGGTGCTGAAAACTGCCACTTTGAAAAGAGCGGTGCATTCACAGGTGAAATTTCTGCTGATATGCTTGCTGAAATGGGCGTTGAATACGTAGTTCTCGGTCACTCCGAACGTCGTCAGTACTTTGCTGAAACAGACGAAACAGTAAACAAGAGAACAAAGGCTGCTCTTGCAGCAGGCTTAAAGCCTATCGTTTGCGTAGGCGAGCTTCTCTGGGAAAGAGAATGTAACATTACAGAAGAAGTTATTGCTCGTCAGATCAAGCTTGATTTCTTCGGCATCGAAGCTGCTGACCTCAAGAAGTGCGTAATCGCTTACGAACCCGTATGGGCTATCGGTACAGGCAAGACAGCTACTGCTGACCAGGCTGAAGAAGTTTGCGCATTTATCCGTGCACAGCTTGCTAAGCTTTACGGTGCTGATGTTGCTGAAACAATCACAATCCAGTACGGCGGCTCCATGAACGCTGCAAACGCTGCTGAACTCGTTTCCAAGACAAACGTTGACGGCGGTCTTATCGGCGGTGCTTCCTTAAAGGCTGCTGACTTTACAACAATCATCAAGGCAGCAGAGGTAGGTTAATCGAAGATTAACCTACAGCGAAAAGTGAATGACGAAAAATGAATAGTTAAGGTATCGCCTTACGGCGATAAATTAAAAAAATGTCGGCGTGAGCCGACACACAATAACTATTCACTCTTCACTTTTAGTTTTTCACTATATAAAATCAAGGAGAAACAAAAATGGCAAAACCCGTATTATTAGTAGTAATGGACGGTATCGGCTTTTCCAAGACAGGTCTCGGAGACGCTGTAACCGAAGCAAATACACCCACTCTCGACTGGATGATGGCTAACTGCCCTATGACAAGACTTAAGGCTCACGGTGACGCGGTAGGTCTTCCCTCAGACGACGATATGGGTAACTCTGAGGTAGGTCATAACGCACTTGGCTGCGGTCAGATTTACTCTCAGGGCGCAAAGCTCGTAAACGAGTCTATCGAAAGCGGTAAAATGTACGATTCCGCTGCTTGGCAGGAGCTTGCTAAGAATGCAAAGGATAAGAATTCCACAATGCACTTTATCGGTCTCCTTTCCGACGGTAACGTTCATTCCAATATCAGCCATCTTATCAGTATGGTTAAGCGCGCTAAGGCCGACGGCGTTTCTAAGGTAAGAGTTCACGCTCTCCTTGACGGCCGTGACGTACCTCCGCTTACAGGCAGCCGGTATATTAAGCAGCTTGAGGATGTTTTCGCAGAGCTTAACGACGGCGCTTTTGACGGCAGAATCGCAAGCGGCGGCGGCAGAATGAAGATTACAATGGATCGCTACCAGGCTGACTGGCCTATGGTTGAGGCAGGCTGGAAGACTCACGTTAAGGGCGAGGGCAGACAGTTCGCTTCCGCAATCGAAGCATTCGACACACTTGTTGCAGAAACAAACGTTACAAGCGACCAGGATTT
>CAZGRB010000266.1:0-2649 GCA_964527695.1 uncultured Ruminiclostridium sp. | reverse complement strand
GAAATATCGAGGATACGGATAATCTTATTACTCATTATGATTATGACCATAGCGTGGAATTGCTCCCCGAAACAGCGAAAAACATGGTTTTTACAGGGAATATAGGCGATCATTCAGGAAATTATATAGGCGGACTTACAGGCTCGGCATCGGATATAGCGAAAATATTTTCAATGCTGGCTAATGACGGAGTTTACGGAAATAATCGTATACTTTCCGAGGACTCTGTAAAGGCTTTGGAAAAGAAATACTTTACCGCAAAAGAGAATGGCGGAAAGTTCAGGCAGTGCCTTGCTCTTCGCTATTACAACAATTTATACGGTACAGACGGACTCTATTATCACACAGGAAACGCCTATGGAATTGTTTCTTTAGCATCCTATGACCCTGTTACCAAAAATACAGTTGTTGTAATGACCTCGGGCGCAAAGCAATCACGGGATAAGCGCGGCATTTACAAAATCTGCGCCGAAATAACAAAAGAAGTATACAAGAATATAGATAAGCTTTGATAACCCGCTTAACACCAGCCTTTAACTTGCATAATCAAAACCATGCGCTGCATGATAAACAGTGACGGGAAAAACCAAAGGCAGCACTCCGAATAACGCTATCATTTCAGCTTCAGGCATCTGCTCATTAAAGCCCCTTTCACTGAACTACCAGAGCATTGTAATGCAAAGAACCGATGCCGAAAACCTCGGAAAGCCCTTTGAAAAGGCAGATTCAAGCCGCAGCAACCGCAGCGGCAGCGGACTTGGACTTTCCATTGTAAAGAATATCGCAATGCTCCACAAATTCGGGTTTGAAACAAAAGCTGAAAACAATATTTTTACAGCAAAGATTACATTTTAAGCAATAACATCAAAAACCGCAAGGCACAGCCTTGCGGTTTTTATTTCAATTTTTTTAAAAACTCTTGACAGCTAATCGAAATTAGCCTATAATATATTTAAGCTAATTCAGATTAGCCAAAGGAGTGATATATTGAATACTAAAAAAAGAATACTTGACGAAGCTCTTACCTTGTTTTCAGAAAAAGGCTATGCCAACGTGTTTGTGGCAGATATTGCCGATGCAGTGGGAATCAAGGCCCCTTCCCTCTACAAGCATTACAAAAGCAAGCGTGATATTTTCAACGCTATCCTCGATGAAATGAAAAACAATTATGACAAACAGGCTGCTTCGCTTAATATTGACGGCAACAATGCGAAATCAGACGCAATGGTCTTCTCGGCGGTTTCGGAAGACGGGCTTGTGGAAATGGGAATGAACTTATTCAGATTTTTTCTGCATGACGGATATACACAGAAATTCCGTAAAATGCTGACTATCGAGCAGTTCAGCAATCCCGAACTTGCAGAGTTATTTACAAAACAGTATATTGACGATTCGCTTAAATACCAGAGTGCGATGTTCGCCATTCTTTGTGAAAACGGTGTGCTGAAAGGCGATAATCCTCAGATAATGGCACTTCAATTCCATGCACCTATATATATGCTGCTGACAATGTGCGACAGAGAGCCTGAGCGTGAAGCAGAATTAACAATATTACTGGAACAGCATATCAGACAGTTTTCAAAGCTTTACAACAAGGAGAAACAAAAATGAAAATTACAGTTATCCACGGGCAGAGCCACAAAGGCTCTACATACAATATTGCAAAGGAGCTTTGCAGCAAACTGAAAGGAGAGGTAACGGAATTTTTCCTTCCTAAGGATTTCGATTGCTTCTGTATGGGCTGCACAGCCTGTTTTGCCGATGAAACAAAATGCCCCCATTATGAAAAGCTCAGACCGCTAACTGAAGCTATGGATAGTTCTGATGTAATTATCCTTACAAGTCCTGTTTATGTTATGCATTCAACAGGCTCTATGAAAGCTTTTTTAGACCACTACGGATACAGATTTATGGTTCATCGTCCCGAAGAAAAAATGTTTAAAAAACAGGCGGTATGTATTTCAACGGCCGCAGGTGCAGGAATGGGAAGTACCATAAAGGATATGGCAGACAGCACGTTCTTCTGGGGAATTGCCAAAACCTACAAGCTCGGTGTTGCCGTTATGGAAACAAGATGGGAAATGGTGAAACCGGATATAAAAGCCAAAATTGACAAAAAGACAACCGTTCTTGCAAAAAAGATTTCCAAAAGAGTCGGAAAAATAAAACCGAATATAAAGACAAAAGGTTTTTTCAGCATTATGGCTATGATGCAGAAAAACGGCTTTAACCCCGCCGATGTTGTTTACTGGCACGAAAAAGGCTGGATAAATGTAAAACGTCCTTGGAGAAGCTGAAAAAACTGACCGCTCGTATCAAAACGAGCGGTCAGTTTATTTTTATTCTTCCATCTGCTTGCCGAAATACATTGCCGCCGCCTGAACAAGAGCAAGCTGTTCGGGGGTTGCATACTCATCTCCGTTGGCTGACAGCATCATTACCGCACCGTTTACATCGCCCTGTGACACGATAGGTGTGCAGGCAATTGCATACTTGTCTACACCCTCAATGGGGTTCAGCCGCTTATCATCATAGGAGCGGTAAGCATGGGATTTCCTCTGTTCAATCAGGTCTTCAAGTGAACTGCTGACACGGCGCTCAAGAATCTCCTTTTTCTGCATTCCCGAGGCGGCAATTACGTGGTCGCGG
>CAZGRB010000265.1:0-2665 GCA_964527695.1 uncultured Ruminiclostridium sp. | reverse complement strand
GCGTCTGAAAAGCTTGCCATTGAAGCAAGCTCCATCATTGACGGCTCAAGCCTGTGACCGCCGCTGGAGCAGTTTTCTATAACAAGATGAGGCAGCTGGTCAGAAAGCCTTTCAATAAACCTCTGCGAAGCGGCAACGGTCTGTCTTAAGCCCTCACCGAGGCTTTCCGCCCCGTCACAGCCTACGCCGATAGTATTGTTGTAATCTATTTTGATATATCCCATATCACATTCTTTCAGCGTTCCGATTACCCGTTCATCAAGATATTCCTGCACCCACGGGTCACGCATATCCCAGAATCTTCGTCCGCCTACGGTAATGGGAGCGCCGAACCGCTTCAGAAGATGTTCGGTGCAGTTATATGCGTCAGAGCTGCATTCCACATTCTCAAACTCGAACCATAAGCCGGGAACAAGTCCGTATGACCTTATCATATCTGCGGTTTTTTTCAAGCCGTTAGGGAAAGCCGTTTTATTTACTTCCCAATCGCCGATATTGCTCCAGCTGCCGCCGTCCTTTCTGTACCAGCCTGCGTCGATAACGAGATATTTTATTCCTTTGCCCTCTAAACGCTGTGCTATTTTTTCAAGCTTTTCCTCGGTAGGATTTCCCCACGTGGTACAGTAATCGTTGAATATAATCGGCATATCCCTGTCAGGCTCTGCTATGCGTGGTTTCTGTGCATTGACAAGCTTATGGCAGACCTCTTCAAGGGAGCTGCCCTCGGCAATCACAGCCTTTGGTGTTGTAAATGACGTGCCTGCTTCAATATCCTTACACCAATGACCGAAATCATAATCGGCAAGTCCGCCGCATAAGGATAACGGCTCATCCTTGCGGAAAAGCTCTATCTGCCAGCTTGAAGCACAGTAGAGCTGAACACCGATAAATTTTTGTTCAGCGGTATTTTCCAGTACCGCAAAGGGAAACCATTTTCTTACAGGCATAGAGCCGCACTGGCCGAATTTTTCCACTCTGACCGATACGGGAATCCACGCTTTTTCCATATGCATATCTACAAGCCTTTGACTTATAAGCCGTCCCTCTGCACTCCAGAATGAAGCCGCCCTGTGGATAACATCCGCGTTGATATCCCGTATTGCAAATGAGGACAGCATTTCAAGCGTTACTGTTTCTGTTCCGTTATTTGTAAAAGTAGAGTAACATTCTGTTACATCACCGTTATTTTTATGAAAGCATTCGACAATGCACTCACCATATTCAAAAACAGTTTTGTCGTTGTCCTCGAAAAGCTTGCGGCAGTCATTCACACAGCTTCCCGTCATTGTCATTCCGTTTGCAAAACCGTCAGTAAAATCGGCAAAGCGGGTTCTGAACTCGGTATAGAATTCCATATCAGTCCTCCAGAATTTATATGATTATATATGTTGATTATAGTGTAAAACAGAAGCTCTGTCAAGTAAATACATTAAGTTGATTTATACTCTTTTTGTGCCCGATAGTCAATATTTTATGCAAAAAACGAGTGAAAATTTTAAGCTTTACAACAAAAAACATAGCGAATTATCTGATTGAAACAACAAAAAATGAGTGAAATGCTTATTTTGCAAGTTTGCCTATTTCGTTTACATATTTTCTCGCCGCTTGGAGCTGTTGGGATTGACAAAAGCTGCTTTGTTTACGATGTTGACTTTTTATACCAACAATGCTATAATTAACTGACTGATAAACTTGAATTTGTGAGGCTATTATGAGTTTTAGAGAATGTATAAAAGCAAATAGAAATATTCTTATGGAAGGTGCACTTGGTGAACGGTTAAAGAGGGAATATGGCCTTAAAATTGATGATACTATTGCAATGGCAAATTTAATTTATAGTGAGCAAGGTGCTGCGGCTTTGGACAATCTTTGGAATGAATATATTGAGATTGCACGAAAATATCACTACCCATTTATTGCGACGACAGCTACTAGACGAGCTAATTATGAACGAATTTTAAAATCTGGCTATTCAGAAAAAATTATCTTGGACAATGTGAAATTTCTAAAAAACATACAAAAAGACAGTGGAATTGAAATGTATGTTGGTGGCTTGATGGGATGTAAAGGAGATGCCTATACGGGCTTTGGAGTACTGGATGAAAAAGAAGCATTAGAATTTCATAGGTGGACTGTAGAAAAATTTCAGAAAGCAGATGTGGATTTTCTATATGCGGGGATTATGCCTTGTTTATCAGAAGCCACTGGACTGGCTAAAGCCATAGATGATACAGGACTTCCTTATATAATCAGTTTTACCATACAGCAGGACGGAAAATTAATAGATGGAACAACAATTGCAGATGCAATCGAACACATTGATGAAAGTACTGTTAACAGACCAGTTTGCTATATGGCAAATTGTGTGCATCCAAGTGTTGTATTAAGAGCGTTGGCACATCCTTTTAATAGTTCATCGACTGTAAAAGAACGATTTAGAGGAATTCAGGCAAACACTTCTCCGTTATCTTATGCAGAATTAGATGGTTCTGTAGATTTGAAGTGTTCAGAACCAGATGAATTTGCAGAAGAGATGATAAAGCTTGTTAATATCGGAAATATTCAAATTTGGGGAGGGTGCTGTGGAACGGATAATAGGCATATGGAGTGTGTTGCTGAAAGGTTGAGAAGTTGACAAATCCCAATTTGTAAAACTGAATATAAA